>NZ_JAHLQB010000112.1 GCF_018918205.1 Lachnoclostridium sp. MSJ-17
AAAGAGCCAACCGCTTATTTCTAAACGATTGGCTCTGAAAAAGAAAAACGCAGACATTTTACTTATCTGTCTGCGTAATGTGTGTGGGTTATTCAGTTGTTATTCGGAAGTTCGGGTCTTGTCAAACGCGAAAATACCCGATTTACATCCATATTTCGTGACAAAAAAATTCACGCCTCTGAGACGCAAAAAAGCCCGATAAAATCGGGCTTTTTCGTGGATATATCTTTTTTGCATATCCTTTATGGTCGGGATGACAAGACTTGAACTTGCGACTCCACGCCCCCCAGACGTGTGCGCTACCAAACTGCGCTACATCCCGATGCAACATTAAGATTATACCAGATGCTGCGAGATTTGTCAAGGGGTATTTTAAAATTTATGAAAAAAAGGGAATGGCGAACCATTCCCTTTATCTCAACTTAATTCAGTTTTGAATTAGTCTTCTCTTCTCTTTCTCGCGAGGAATACTACGCCTGCAGCAGCGAGCATAATGCCGCCGAGGAGGAAGATAAGAGTGTCGCCCTCACCGGAGGTTACAGAACCTGTACCTGAGGTCTTGGAAGAAGAGGAGCTTGAGGAAGAACCTGAGCTTGAGCTGGAGCTTGAAGAAGAACCGGAGTTGGAAGAACCGCCGGAGTTGGAGCTCTCAGAAGCGGAAGAGCTGGACTTTTTCCAGTCTACCTGACCTTCTTTGCCGGCTTCCTTGATAGCCTTCTCAATGTCGTCCTGGCTGAGACCCCACTGCTTAGCGATATCGTCAAGAGTCTGCTGAGCGGTCTTGCCGTTGTACTTAAGAGCGTTGCTGAGACCGTCGGTACCGTCGGACTTAATGAAGTTTACGAGCATGTCATAGTAGGTTGTGCCAGCCCAGAGAGCCTGACCGATGATGTTACCGATTGAGGTAATGCATACGGGCGGAGCGTACTTGGAAGAATCAGCGTTCTTCCATCTTACGTCGTAGCTCTTCTTGTTGGAGTCAACGTTATTCTCAACCTGGTCGCCTGTGCAATAAGCGGTGTCGCCCATGATGCTGGGATCCCAGATGATGTCGCAGGTCTGGACGCCCCAGTCGCCGGTGAAAATCATACCATACTGCTTGCTGGAATCGAGCTCGATGCCCTTATCGTCGAAATCGAAGGACCAGACGTTGTTGCCCTCGTCCTTCATGTTACCCTTCTTGGAACCCCATGTAATGAGAGCGGAATCGCCGTGGGGATACAGATAAAGGGTGATTGTGTTGAAGTTCTTCCACAGGTCGGGATTAACCTCAAAGTAAACCTTTTTGCCGTCACCGACAGCAGCGTCAGCGGCAGCGGCTACAGCGGAATCGTCTGCAGCAGCAACGGCAGAATCGTCAGCGGCAGCTACAGCAGAATCATCAGCGGCAGCAGCAGCGTTGTCAGCTTCGGCAGCGCTTGCGGCTACGACAGCGGTGCTGCCAACCATAATTGCCGCAAGAAGAATGCTTGCAATTTTCTTGAACATTTTTTGATCTCCTCCTAAAATTGATCGTTCATCCGAGAATATTTAAATCTCAGTACAATAATTATACAATAAAAGTTACAAAACTTCAATACTTTTTCAAATTTTTTGACTGGATAATTTCACAATTATCTGTTCTCAGAATTGTAAGTTTTTAACACTAATAGGCATGCCGCAGCGGTTTTGGTTATTCTCCGGCTTATTTCAGCATGGATAAAACGGTGTCCTTTACAATCGCGAGCGCTTCTGTTATCTTGCTCTCGTCCTTGGCTCCCGCCATCGCCATGTCGGGCTTGCCGCCGCCGTTGCCGCCCGCAGCCTGTGCGACCGCTCTGACGATTTTGCCGGCGTTTGCGCCCTTTGCGAGAGCGTCCTTGCCGCAGCCCGCCGCGAAGGTTACCTTGCCGTCGTTTGCCGTGGCGATAACGATCACTACCGCGCTCTCCTTGTCCTTGGCGCGTGCGCACATATCGCGGAGCACGTCGGCGTTTGCTCCCTTGGCAAAGCCGGTCACGATCTTCACGCCGCCTTCTTCAACCGCGTGATCGAAGAATTCGTCGAGCTGTGACGAAGCGAGCTTGGCGTTGAGCTCGGCGATCTCCTTTGCCTGAGCCTTAATGAGCTGTTCGGCGCGCTGTGCGCCCTCGATAAGAGCCTTGGGATTGGACTTGAGAACCTGCGCCGCGCCCATAATCAAGGCGTTTGCGTTGTTGATATAGCGGATAACGCCGTTGCCTGTGAGCGCCTCGATCCTTCTTACGCCCGCGGCAACAGAACCCTCCTGACGGATTTTGAACAGTCCGAGGTTTGCGGTATTCTTTACGTGTGTACCGCCGCAGAACTCAACGGAGAAATCGCCTGCGCTTACGACGCGTACAACGTCGCCGTATTTCTCGCCGAACAGAGCCATCGCTCCGAGCTTCTTGGCTTCCTCGATCGGCATTTCGCGGGTATTGACATCGACAGCCTCAAAAATCTTTTTGTTAACAAGCTCCTCAACGTCCATAAGCTCCTTGGCTGTGAGCGCCTCGAAGTGAGTAAAGTCAAAGCGGAGTATGCGGTCGTTAACGAGCTGGCCCGCCTGCTGAACGTGGTTTCCGAGAACCTCGCGGAGAGCCGACTGCAAAAGGTGAGCCGCGGTGTGGTTGCGCATGATATCGGAGCGTCTGTCCGCGTCAACAGAGGCGTTGACGCTCTCGCCTACCGCGATTCCGCCGTCCTTGATAAGACAGGAATGAATAAATATACTGCCGGACGCGTCCTTTGTGGTGTTGTCGACCTCGACTTCGAAGCCGTCGCCGCTGATAACGCCGGTGTCGCCTACCTGTCCGCCGCTCTCGGCATAGAACGGGGTCGTGTTGAGAACAAGAGCTACGCTCTCGCCCTCGCCCGCAGTTTCTACACGCTCGCCGCCCTTGACGATCGCGAGTATCTTTGACTGAGCGGTAAGGTCGGTGTAACCGACAAACTTTGTCGCGGAAATATCGGAGAGGTCGGTGGAATCGGAGATCCACGCGTCGGCTCCGGCGTTCTTTCTCGCGTCGCGGGAACGCTTCTTCTGCTCCTTGAGCAGCTCCTGGAAGCGGTTAACATCGACCTCTATGCCCTGCTCGCCGAGAATCTCGCGGGTCAGGTCGATCGGGAAGCCGTAGGTGTCGTTGAGCTTGAACGCGTCCTCGCCGCTGATCTTCTTGATCTCCTTGTTCTCGATAAGGTTATTGAGCATTCTGAAGCCCTGGTCGATAGTCTTGGCGAAGCTCTCCTCCTCGACGCGGATTACCTTGGTGATAAACTCCTGCTTCTCCTTGAGCTCGGGATAAGCGGTGAGGTTTTCTCTGATAACGGTGTCGCAGACCTTGTAGAGGAAGGGCTCGTGGTAGCCTAAGAGTCTGCCGTGACGCGCGGCGCGTCTGAGCAGTCTGCGGAGAACATAGCCCTTGCCCTCGTTTGAAGGCATAACGCCGTCGCCGATCATGAAGGTGGTGCTGCGGATATGGTCGGTGATGACGCGGAGCGAGATATCGCTCTTGTCGTCCCTGCCGTACTCAACGCCGGTGATCTGTGAGATGTGCTTCATGATATTCTGAACGGTATCGACAAGAAAGAGGTTGTCAACGCCCTGCATTACGCAGGCGAGACGCTCAAGACCCATGCCCGTATCGATGTTCGGGTGGTCGAGAGGAGTGTAGTTGCCGTTGCCGTCGTTCTCAAACTGGGTAAATACGAGGTTCCAGACCTCAACAAAGCGGTCGCACTCGCAGCCGACGTGACAGTCGGGCTTGCCGCAGCCGTGTTCGTCGCCGCGGTCAAAGTAGATCTCAGAGCAGGGACCGCAGGGACCTGAGCCGTGCTCCCAGAAATTGTCCTCCTTACCGAGACGAACCATGTGAGAGGGATCTACGCCGACCTCCTTTGTCCAGATGTCGTAAGCCTCGTCGTCGTCCTGATAAATGGAAACGTAGAGCTTTTCCTCGGGCATTTCGAGCACCTTGGTGAAGAATTCCCACGCCCACGCGGTAGCCTCGCGCTTGAAATAGTCGCCGAACGAGAAGTTGCCCAGCATCTCAAAGAAGGTGCCGTGGCGTGCCGTGATGCCGACGCGCTCAATATCGGGCGTGCGGATACACTTCTGACAGGTGGTAACGCGCTTGCGCGGCGGAGTTACCTCGCCTGTAAAGTACTTCTTCATCGGCGCCATTCCGCTGTTGATAAGCAGAAGGCTGTTGTCGTCCTTGGGAACAAGGGAAAAGCTGGGAAGTCTGAGACATCCCTTTGACTCGAAAAACTCAAGAAATTTTTCTCTGAGCTCGTTTAATCCTGTCCACTGCATTGTTCTGATTACTCCTTTTATATGGGTTTACTTATTCATTAATCTGATAACCGATCCCGAAGGAACCGGATTGTCGGTTTTCATTGTCAGCCTCTCCATCGGGTGCGGAGCGCTTTCTACCTCCACGCCCGCTTCGTTGACAAGCGAAAGGCATTTTACAAGGCGAGGTATTCCGTCGGGCGGAAGAATGTCGAGGATATCGCCGACGCAGAATTTATTGCGCTGGGTTATTACTGCGGTTGTATCGTCAATATTTTCCTCGCAGACCGCGACCTGGTTGTAGTGACGGATATATCCGCCGCTGTGAACCGCCTGTCCCGGCTCGCCGCCGAGATAGAAGCCGGTGCTGTACTCGCGGTGGCTGATTTTTTCCAGCTCCTCTTTTATCCACGGCTTGAGCGTGAATGATTCGCCCTCGCGCAGATAGTCGTCGATCGCGTGGCGGTAGGCGTTTGTGACGACTGCCGTGTAGTAGGCGGATTTTGCCCTGCCCTCGATTTTCAGGCTGGACACTCCCGCTTTTACAAGCTCCGGAATGTGCTCTATCATGCACATATCGCGCGAATTGTAGAGATAGGTTCCGCTTGAGTCCTCCTCAACGGGAAAGAACTGACCCTCGCGCTTTTCCTCAAACAGGTGGTACTTCCACCTGCACGGCTGAGCGCAGTCTCCGTGGTTCGCGTCGCGTCCCGTAAGATAGCTAGAAATAAGGCACCTGCCAGAGAATGACACGCACATCGCTCCGTGAACAAAACATTCGATCTCGAGGTCGTCGGGGATATTCGCGCGTATCTGAGCGATCTCGTCAAGCGGTATCTCACGCGCGAGAACCACACGCGAGGCGCCCATTTTGTGCAGCGCGTTTGCCGCGGCGTAGTTTGTCACGCCAGCCTGTGTGGATATGTGGAGCGCAACCTCCGGCGCGTACTGCTTTGCAAGCTCGAGCACTCCGAGGTCGGCGATAATGAACGCGTCAACACCGCACTCCTGCGCGTACCTCAGAAACGCGGGCAAGTCCGCAAGCTCTTTATTGCGCGGCAGCACATTGCAGGTGACGTAAATCTTACTGCCCTTTTCGTGCGCCATGCGGCAGGCTTCTTTTAAGTCGTCGCTGTCAAAATTCTTCGGCGCGGAACGCATGCCGAACTGCTTTCCCGCGAGGTAAACAGCGTCTGCTCCGTAATTGAGCGCAGCCCGCAGGCTCTCCATATCGCCCGCGGGAGCTAATAATTCAGGCCGCTTAATCATTTATATACTCCAGATTCGCCTCGTGCTCGTAGTTTGTCGAAGCGTAGTAGGCGTTGCCGTACTTGTCGTGGCAGAAGAAGTAGTAGCCGGTGTCGTAGGGCTTGAGAGCCGCCTTGATCGCCTCCATACCGGGGTTGCAGATGGGTCCGGGCGGCAGACCTTCCTTGTCGTATGTATCGTAACGGCTCTTGTAGTTCTTCGCGGTATCCTCGGGCAGCTTGTCCTCGCTGCGGTAAGGATAATACTTCGTTGAATCAAGACCGAGCTTTGATACGCCCATTGACGAATCGGCAGTCAGACGGTTGTGCAGAATAGAGGAAACATAGTACATATCCTCCTTGTCGGCAGCCTCCGCCTGAACGATAGACGCTATAGTCAGGATCTCGTCGAGGCTGTATGGCGTTTCGGAAATCTCGAGCATCTTGTTTACGGAATAGAGCTTGTCGTAACCGAAGTCCTGCTTCTGGTAGAGCCTGTTCTCGAAGTTGTTGAGCAGCTTGTAAATAACGCTGCGCGGGTCGTCGTTCTGATAAAACTCGTACTTATCCGGATAGAGATAACCCTCGAGCTTGTAGTAGCGGTCGGAGGAATTCTTTATGCTCTTGAGGAAGTCGAAGTCATCGTCAAACTCATCGGACGCGCAGAGCTTGAGGAACTCGTCCTTGTCGGCGATAGCCTTCTCCTCGACGAGCTTGTCCGCGATCTCCACGACGCTCATACCCTCGATGATAGTTACCTCGACGGTGTCGGTACGGCGCGAATTGCCCTGCAAATTGGAGATTATCGCCTGGTAGTCCATATTCTTGGTCAGCTCGTAGGTGCCCTGGGTGAACTGGGTCGACT
Organism: Lachnoclostridium sp. MSJ-17; assembly: GCF_018918205.1. Classification (GTDB taxonomy): domain Bacteria; phylum Bacillota; class Clostridia; order Oscillospirales; family Acutalibacteraceae; genus Ruminococcoides. The sequence goes on from NZ_JAHLQB010000112.1 coordinate 6,407, forward strand.
TGGTGGCGTTTGCGTACATCTTGAAATAATTCGGCTCGCCGATAACTCCGCTCTTAGCGAGCACCTCGGTCACGCTGTCGACCGTGGGATCCTTGGGTATCGTGACGGTGACAGGCGCGGGATCCTTGCGGTTGATAGCGAGCAGATCGTTCATGCCCGTGATGAGGAACATTGCGATAGCTGCGCCGACGATCGCGACCGAAACAAGCCACGCTATGCGGAAAATACGCCTGTTTCTCCTGTTGCGCGCCCGAAGCTCGCGCTTTTCCTCCTTCATCTTGCGCTTGAGCGAGCGCTTTGACTCGCGCGCGATCTGATCCTTCACATCTTCGCCGCTGTAGGAGCTGATTTCCTCGGGTTCATCGCTGTAGCCGGACTCGCCCTCGTCGTCGTAGTCGTCCTGAATGCGGAGACGGAAGTTATCCGCCTTGCGGCGGCGCTGTTCCTCCAGCGAATTGATGTTATTGTCGTTATTCATAATACTCATTCCTTTATCTGCCGCTTTCGCGGAATGTTCAGCCCCCGGTGCGGTTGCTGAATTTTTCGGTCATAACGATATCTACCGCACGGTCAAAGGCTCCGCGGGGCAGCTCGCCCACGGTGCATTTGCTGTAACAGATCCCGACGGTAACACCGCCGAAGTCCGACAAAAAGCGGTCGTAATAGCCCTTGCCGAAGCCTAACCTGTAGCCCTGCAAATCAAAGCTGAGTCCCGGTACCAGACACAGTCCGCGCGAAAAATCCACCGCCTTTTCGCACTTCTCCGGCACAGGCTCCAGAATCCCGTATTTGCCGGTGCTCAGGTCGTCATATGATTTTATGAAATAAAAATCCATTTCATTCGAGCTTGCGTGGCACTTTGGCACCGCCACGCGCTTTCCCCTTGAGAGCGCGTCCGCGATGATCGCCGAGGTGTCGCATTCGATCGGCTGAGAGATGTACGCAAAAAGGCTGTCCGCGTCAATATACTCCTCAAGGGAGATGAAGCGCTCAAAAAGCCGTTTGTCAAGCGACTTTTTCAGCTCGGGCGGACACTCCGCGCGGTAACGCTTGAAGCGCGCGCGCAGCTCATGCTTGCGTTTTCTGACGTTTATCAAAGGCATTGCATTTCCTCAATGACCCTGTCGGCGTCAGCCTTGCCGAGGGCGAGAGCGACGATAGCGTGGCCGAACTCGATAGCGCAGCCCGCGCCCTTTGAGGTGATAACGTGTTCGTCGGTCTCAACGTGAGCGCCGGTGCAGAGAGCGCCTTTCAGCTCGGACTCAAAGCCCGGGAAGCATGTCGCGTTTCTGCCCGCCAAAAAGCCGAGCTTGCCGAGAATCGACGGCGCGGCGCAGATAGCTGCTGTGATCTTCTTGTTTTCAAAGCAATAGCTTACGCACTTGAGCACGGCTTCGTTTGAACCGAGGTTGATCGTGCCGGGCATACCGCCGGGAAGAACCACGCCCTCAAGTCCGTCGTAAACAACGTCTGTGAGGTCGATGTCGGGCTTTACCGTCACTCCGTGAGAGCCGGTAACATATACGCCCGTGACGCCGACGGTCTGAACATTCAGACGTGCGCGGCGCATTACGTCGAGAGTGGCAAGCGCCTCGGTCTCCTCAAATCCTTCTGCTAAAAACAAATAAAACATAATAGGCTCCTTTCAGTTGAGCGTTATCCCGATGAATACCTCACCGGGCGGTTCTTCGTTTGTCAGCGGGCGCAGCATACCGCAGATTTCGCGCTTTGCATCGGCTAGAAGCGGATTCGCGCCCGTTCCCGTGATTATATATGTATCTGCCTCTATTGTTGAGAGCAGGTTTTTTAATTCTTTTATATCATTATAAATAGAGTAATATACCGTTGCCGTCCGTTTTTCAAGCGAGTAAATCGCCAGAGCGTTTTTTGAACAGACGGTTTTCACTCCGTATACTCCGTAGTAAGACGCGGCGAAGCTTATGAAATCTTTATTCCAAAAAAGAAAATTATTCTTCAATGACTCTATTTGCAGCGCGTCGGTGTCGGGAGTGCCGGGGTCGGGTTTTTGCGTTTGTCCCAAATCCCCTCGCGTCAGCCTGCGTGTTCTCGCGGTGCATTTTGCGAGATAACCGAGTTTTGAATAGAACCGGTACAAGCCCTCGTCGGCGGGAAAGAGAACTGAAAACACGTCTCCCCTGTTTTTTGCGTCGCCGAGCGCAAACTCGATCAGTCCGCTCATCACGCCGCGTTTCCGGCAGTCGGGGCGGGTCGCCGCTCCGCACAGATAGTGCGCCGGTCTGCCGTTAAGAGTGCAGTCAACAAGATAAACGGCGGCGATAAGTTCACCGTTTTCTTCCGCCTTATACGCGTGAGTAAAGCTCATTGTTCTTTCAAAGAATAAATCAGCGGCTTTTTCCTCTTCATCAAAGCAGTCGAGCCACAGAGCTTTCAGCACAGGAAGGTCCTTATTGTCTGTTTTTGAGAAGCTTACCATTTCGCCACTCCGTCGTATCTGTCGTAAATGATCGCCGGGTGATAGGACAGCTTTGACTTGCGCAAGCCCTCAAGCCCCAAATCCTCCTCGCGGTTTATATATGTATAAGCGGTCAGACGCTTGGCGAATTCGTTGTTTATTACCGCGTAGCTGCCCTCATAGGCGGTAAGCGCCTTCTCGAAGTTGACGTCAAAGCAGACAGGTGAGATCTCGCTGCCTAGAGTCATCGCGACAGGCTTGCCGCTGACAAATAGGATAATTCCGCGCATATTGAATTCAGCGAGATTATCAAGCGCCTCGCGGATCACTTCATACTCGGCGTAGGTTTTGCGGTCAATGTCGTTTTCATCGCACCAAAGCTCAACGACGGTCAGGGCGTCACAGATATTATCAGGCGTAATGCTCCTGATTTCAGTGTTGTCAAAGGTGCGGAAAAATTTAGAGATATGGTTGCGCTTGGAGTGGTATTTCTTACCCGCGAGATTTGCGAGGTCATCGGTAAAATAAATATAGTCCTGAGTTGTGTCGCTGCGCTCGAAAACAAAACGGTCCGGACAGAGCGTTTCGAGAATATCGCGCTCCTTTTGGGAGAGATAGCCGAAGCAGGCCCTATCGTTTTTCTCCTGTGCGTCGGCGAAAACCGCCTCGACAGCGCCCTTTACGTTTTTACCCGAGGGCAGGCAATAGCCCCAGACAGAGCCGTCGCCGCGGAAATAGGCTTTTATCAGGGTATCGTCATAAAACGCGACCTTGATATCGTACTCGCGCGACCACAGGTAGGCGGAAACGAAGTTGTACTCCAGCCCTACCGCCTCAGGGTCTGAGTAGTAGGATTCATATTCCTTTATTCTTGACTTTTCGAGATGTCTGAAATTCAGCATATAATACTCTCAAGCGCCGCCTCAATATCGGCGGCAATTTTTTCGATCGGCTTGATATCGCCGTTTTCACAGCAGTTTATTAGCTGCCATCCGCAGTTTTGGACGGCGTACAGCGCGCTTTCACGGCAGCTCAGCAAAAATCTGAGGTTGCTCTCGTGCAAATCCTTCTTGGAGTTGTCGCCGCCGTAGCGCTTTTCCATCAGCTTCTGCGAAACGTCCGGCTCAACGTCGAGGTAAAGCACGGCGTCGGGCCGCGGAAGCCCCAGTTTATCGTATTCAAAATCCGCCTGCCATTTGATGTAGTTCTCCCACTCGCTTTCGGGAAGCTTCGACATCTGGTAGATGAGATTCGAGGTCGCGTAGCGGTCGCTGAGAAACACGGTATCGCCCTGATAATCGCGCTTCCAGTCCTTCAGAAATCCCGCTATGCGGTCGACGGCGTAAAACGCGGACGCGGCGTATGCGTTGACGTCCTCCGGCTTATTTCCGAACTCGCCGCCGAGGTACATCTTTACAAGAGCCGAGCTCGGGCTGTCATAATCGGGGAACTCGAGCCGTCTGACATTCATTCCCCTGTCATTAAGCTTTTCAAAGAGCAGCTTTGTCTGGGTTGCCTTGCCGCTGCCGTCAAGACCCTCAATTACAATGATCTTTCCCATATTTTACTTTCTCCCGTATTTACGGCGAACCTCCGCGGCTTTTCCGCAGGACATCGCGCCCTCGGGGCAGGGTCCGAACAGACAGGACGGGCCGCAGTTCTTGAACAAATGCGGAGCAACCTCAAGGCAGAGGAGCAACATCTGCTCGGCGACCTCGCGGATCTCCCACTGAGCGCGGTTGCAGCAGCGGTGAGCGAAGAAGTTGTGCAGGCTGCGGGCGTTGAAGGTGCAGACGATTTTTGTAGTGGAAGCGTTGGGCAGAATGAATCTCGCGTCCTCGTTTGCCTTTTTTACGAAGGCTGAATAGCGCTTCTTGTCCTTCACGCTGAAATCAGCCATCACCTCGGAGTCTGTTCTTCCGGCTTCCTCGCCCGTAAACTCGCGGATATATCCCGCGGCAAGCGCGTCGCGTATCTCGCGGTAAGCCTCGCTCTGCGCGGAAATGACCTTTTCGTAAGCGGCGAGAGCCTTTTCATTAGCGGCGATCGCGGGCGGAGTAACAAAATCGAACTTTGTGCCGTCGACATAACGCTGTGACTGCTGACTGTAGGAAGCAATGCGGTGGCGTACAAGCTGATGTGAACATGCGCGCGAAATACCCTCGATCCCGAAGGTAAAGGACGCGTGTTCGATCGGGCTGGCGTGGCCGAGGTCTGAGAGCATATCAATGAACGCCGCGGTTTTTTCCTCGGTCAGTCCGTCGCGGATATCCTCGATACCCGACGGAGAGTAGCAGAGCTTTGCCGCCATAGCGACGGTCTGTTCGGGATTGGGCGTGTAGTTGAGCAATGTAACCTTGACAGGCATCTTCGTCCCTCCGTTATAGTTGATGATAGGATAACATAGTTATACTGATTATATCACATAATTACCGTTATTATAACATTTTACATCACGCTTTTCAATAGGCTGGAAATAAAATTTAGCGCCGCGCGTCCTGCCATTATTAGGCAAAAAGCGGCTTTTTAGGCAAAAACAAAAAGAGACAGCGCAAAGCCGTCTCTTTATTATGCTTTTTATCAATCTCCGAACTGATTGAAGCGGGCAAGAAATTCTCTTGTTCTCGGGCTTTTCGGGTTGTCGATGACCTCCTGCGGAGTGCCCTCCTCCTCGATCAGACCGCCGTCCATGAAAATAATGCGGTCTGCTACGTCGTGGGCAAAGCCGATTTCGTGTGTTACGACGATCATCGTGCTTTCGGAGCTCTTGAGTCCCTTGATAACATTGAGAACCTCGCCCGTCAGCTCGGGGTCGAGCGCCGAGGTGGGCTCGTCAAAACAGAGAATGTCGGGCTCAAGCGCAAGCGCGCGGGCAATCGCCACACGCTGCTGCTGTCCGCCGCTGAGGTCGCAGGGATAGGAGTCGCGCTTTTCGTAAAGACCGACTCTTTTGAGCAGACTTTCAGCCTCTGCGCGGATCGCCTGCTGAGCCTGTTTCATATTCTTCGCTCCCTTGTAGGAGCCGTTCTCGCGAATCTGCTCCTTCGCCATCAGCGTCGGCGCGAGAGTGATGTTCTCGATAACCTTGTACTGAGGAAAGAGATTGAAGTTCTGGAACACAAGACCGAAGTGCAGGCGCTTGCGGCGGATGTCGAGGTCGCTCTTTGCCGCCTCGCCGTCGCTGTCAAACAGCACCTCGTCCTTTACGGAGATTTTGCCCTTCTGAGGGGTTTCGAGGAAGTTCAGGCAGCGCAGAAGCGTCGTCTTGCCCGAGCCCGAGGAGCCGATGATCGCGAGCACCTCTCCCTTGTTGAGAGAGAAGCTGATGTCCCTGAGCACCTCGTTTTTTCCGAAGCTCTTGCCGATATTTTCAACCTTTAGCATAGCGACCCCTCCTTAACCCTTGTAGTAGCTGAGCTTTTTCTCGATGAAGGAGAAAAGCAGAGTGAGCGCGCCGTTGAAAATCAGGAAGAACACGCCTGTGTAGAAGAGCGGCCATATCAGACCTTGCATCGTAAAGCGCTCGGCAGCCTTGAGCATTTCGGGCACCATGATAACGCGTGCGAGCGAGGTGTCCTTGACGAGAGTGATGATCTCGTTGCTCATGGGCGCTACAATGCGCTTTACGACCTGCATGAGTACGATTTTGAAGAAAATCTGACTTTTCTTCATGCCGAGCACCTGTCCTGCCTCGTACTGTCCCTTTGGGATCGACTCAATTCCGCCGCGGAAAATCTCCGAGAAATACGCCGCGTAGTTGATGACAAAGGCGATGATCGCCGCCGTCATGCGGTCAAAGGAGACTCCCCACACGAGCGAGGGAATGTAGAACACGACAAAGAGCTGCAGCATGAGCGGTGTGCCGCGTATGATCCACACAAAGGTCTTAACCAGACCCTTGAGCGGAAGAAATTTTGACATTGATCCGAACGAGATGATCAGTCCGAGCGGAAGCGCCATCAGCAGCGTCATGCCGAAGATGGTGCAGTTCTGACCGAAGCCGTTCAGCAGATCAAGCGTTACGTTTAGAAATTGTTCCATTATTCTGAGGTCTTAATCTTGGGGATCTGCTCCTCAAGGTTATATTTCTTCGCAATTTCCTGGAGCTTGCCGTCGTTGTAGAGCTTCACGATAGCGTCACTGACCTTTTGGCTTGCGTCGCTGCCCTTTCTGAACGCGATGCCGTATACCTCGGGAGAGAATTCCTGATCCTCAACGACCTTGAGATCTGCGTAATCGGAGCCTGCGCGGAGTGTGCCGATCGACATTACATAGTCAATTACAGCGATATCAGATGTGCCGGACTTGACCTCGAGGAGGCACTTTGCCTGTGAATCCGCGGGAGTGTAGGTTACTTCCTTGAAGAAGTCCTCGCCCTTGGCAACTTCTTCACCTGCGGAGCCTGCCTCGGCAACTACCTTGGCGCCCTTGACGTCGGCTGCGGTCTTGTACTTGTCGGCGTTCTCAGCCTTAACGACCATAACCTGCTTGTTGGACATGTAGGGCAGGGTAATGCTCATGTTGGCCTCTCTCTCCTCGGTGATGGTGAGTCCGTTCCAGATGCAGTCGATAGTCTTTGCGTTGAGCTCGATCTCCTTGGAATCCCACTCGATCTCCTGGAACTTGGGCTCTACGCCGAGCTCAGAACATACTGCGGTAGCGAAGTCGGTCTCGAAGCCTGTGAGCTTGCCGTCCTCGCCGATGTAGTTCATCGGCTCAAAGTAGGTGATGCCGATCGTCATCTCGCCCTTGCCGGAGATGTAGTCCCAGTCGCTGTCAGCTGCGGCAGCTGTGGTTGCAGCGGCGTCCGAAGCAGCTGAGCTTTTGTCGTTTTTCGCGGAACAGCCTGCGAAGGCGGTAACTGCCATTGCGCCTGCCATGAGAAGTGCAATTGTCTTTTTCATAATTTTTCCTCCAAAAATTGATTTGATTAAAAATCATACCTTAATATTATATAGTAACAATTTATCAAAGTAAAGTATTTTGGAGAAATTTTTTGAAAAATTTTCATAATCTTCTGTTTTTTTATTAATTTAAATGCTAAAAGCGGCGGCTGCCGCAATGACAGTCGCCGCATAATAGATGTATTTTTGTTCAGTGAGTCATAGAATTACCATGTTTCGACGTTGTGCTTGCCGCCGCTTTCGCCTGCGTCATAGTAATTTGTGCTCTGACTGTTAGTATTGATATCGACAGTCTGTGTGCTTCCGTTCTGGAAGATAACCATGTTGTAGGTCTTGGGAATGTCGATGATATAAACTGTCTGACCGTAGCCGTTATCCTGCTGCTCAACGTTCATAGCCGGAGCGCTGTTCCAGTCAAAGGGAGTGTTACCGTCCGCCCAGTAATATGCTTTCACGGTGCCGCCCCAGCTGCAGGAGAATCTGACGGTGTATGTTTCTCCGACGGACGAACCGCCCCACGGAAGGGCAACAAACTTGTCGCCGTCTTTGGTTCCGTTGGTGTACCAGCCCTCTGCGGAGAGGTCTGTAATATCGGTAGTCTGCGGACCGTTTGTGCCGGCGGTAAATACTAAGCCTACCGTGTCGTCGGGAACGGACGCTTCGAAGTTGTGAACACCTGCGTCAATTCCGTTCTCACCGATATCGTTCATCTGGATTCCCGGCCATTCGCTGGAGGTGCCGCCGCTTGTCCAGTAATGTACAAATACCGAACCCCAATTCTGGTTGTTGGTGAACTTGACGACCTTTCCGCCGCTGCCGCCGCCCCAGGGAAGGGCGATGAACTTTCCTTCTCCGTCCTGTGCGCCGCTGGTATACCAGCCCTCTGCGGAGAGATCGAGTATGTCGGTTGTCTGGGGACCGGTGCTGCTTGCGGTAAAGCAGATACCGCCGGCGCCTTCGGGAATAGTCGCCTCAAAGTTGTGGACGCCGGGGTCGATGCCGTTCTCGCCAATATCGGTCATCTGAATTCCGGGCCATTCGGTAAGTTCTTTGCCGTCAGAGGTCCATGCGTGAACAAAGACGGAATCCCACTTCTGATTGTTGGTAAACTTTACAACCTGACCGGTCTGAATCGGCTCAAATCCCCACGGGAGAGCCTGGTAAACAGTTTTGCCGTCGGCATTGACCTCGGTGTACTTGCTGTTTACATACCAGCCTTCGGGGCTGAAATCGGTGATGTTTGTGGTCTGAGGATCGGTATCCTGACCGCCGCCGTTAAAAATAATGCCTTCTACGTCATCGGGAATTGAAGCGGAGAAGTTGTGGATTCCGGGATCGAATCCGTTTTCGCCGTCGTCAGTCATCGGAATACCGGGCCACTGCATGTCGGCGCTGCCGCCCCATGCGTACACGTTTACTGTAGTCCAGTTAAGATTGTTTGTGAACTTAACTGTCATATCATAAGCAGGCGGATCCGTGATAGGCTCTGTAGGCGCCTGAGTGGTAGGAGCAACCGTTGTGGGAGGCTCTGTGGGTGCCTGAGTTGTAGGAGCAACTGTTGTAGGAGGCTCGGTGGGTTCGGGAGCCTGAGTGGTAGGCTGAACGTCGGGTTCCTGCTGCTTTGTGTTGTCAAATTTGCCCGCGTATACTGCAGTTGCGGTATCTGAGGGCAGATAGCTGATGTCGGAACGAACGATCTTGGAATCGTCGATAAAGTAATACTGCGGATTTGTATCATCCTTGAGCTGCAGATACTCTACGTCGAGGTTAACGGTTGTCTCGCCCTTCGCGCCGCTGACGGGATTGAAGGTCACGGATACGAACGGAACTCTGCTGTCGTTGTCGGTGAGCTCGTAGCCGTCGAGGTCGGTGGCATTTGCCTTGATACCGCCGTTGGGCATTGAGTCAACATCGAGGTTGTAGATGGTTGAAACTCCTTCGGTAACACGGAAAAGCTGATATTTCTTTCCGTTTCTGTTAACGCCGTCGGTATCGTCAAGTGTGAGGTACTTCTTGTCATAGGACATTGTCCACTGTCCGTTAACCATGTCGGCATCCTTGATGTTGATCCAGTAGGTAACGGTGATCTGATTTGCAATGGGATCGAATTTTGTTGTCGCCTGCGGGAAGATATTTGAGGTCGCCTTTACAGTCAGAGTATCGCCGGGCTGAGGAGCCGCGGTAGTGGGCTGTGTGGGAACAGGAGTGGTGGTCGGATCGGGATCCTGCTTCTTGGTGGCGTCAAAAGCACCCGCGTATACTGCGGTAGCTGTGTCTGAGGGCAGATAGCTGATGTCGGAACGTACAATCTTTGAATTATCTATAAAGTAGAACTGATCGACGCCTTCCTTGGCGAGCTGCATAACCTCAACGTCGAGGTTTACGGTCGTGCTGCCTGTAACGCCTGCAACGGGATTGAAGGTTACGGATACAAACGGAACTCTGCCGCCGTCGTCGGTGAGATCGTAACCGTCAAGGTCGGTGGCGTTGCACTTGATACCGCCGTCGGGCATGGACTCGGGATTGGTGTTGGTAATCGTACCCGCGCCATCGGTCACTCTGAACATAAGGTTCTTCTTGCCCTTTGAATCAGTGTTTACGCCGGCGGTTTCGTCAATAGTCAGGTACTTCTTGTCATAGGACATTGTCCACTGACCGTTGACCATGTAATAATCCTTGATATTGATCCAGTATGTAACGGTGATCTGGTTAGCGATGGGATCGAATTTTGTTGTTGCCTGCGGGAAGATGTTGGAGGTCGCTGTAACCGTCAGCGATTTTCCACTCGTCGCAGGCTCAGTAGGGCGGGCTGTTGTGGGAGCCGCGGTTGTAGGCTGAGGAGCAGTTGTGGGCTGTGTGGGTCTGGGTACAACATACTTCTCGCCGACCTTGGCGTGCTTGGGATTCTTTGCGATGTAGAGCTGGATATAGGTAACGTCGGTGATGTTTACCTCTCCGTTGCCGTCAACGTCAGCCATCTGAAGGTCTAAGCCTGTGAGCTTGTTTTTGCCTGCAATGTGAAGCTGAACATAGGTAACGTCCTTGATAGTTACAACGTCGTCGTTTGTAACGTCGCCGTAGATTCTTACAACCTCAGGCTCGGGCTGAGTTGTCGGAGCCGCTGTTGTGGGCGGAACCGTAGTGGGCTTCGCTGTTGTGGGCGGAGCTGTAGTGGGTTTCGCTGTTGTGGGAGCTGCTGTTGTGGGAGCAGCTGTTGTGGGAGCCGCTGTTGTGGGAGCAACTGTGGGCTTCGCCGTTGTGGGAGCTGCAGTTGTGGGCGGCTGAGTTGTTGTAGGAGGCTGGGTAGTTGTAGGAGGCTGAGTAGTTGTAGGAGGCTGAGTCGTTGTGGGCGGCTGGGTTGTGGGAGCCGCTGTTGTAGGCTCGTAGCCCTTTGTAACAACTGTCGCGGGAACCTCGACAACAGTAGGTGTGCGGGTCGAAGCAACGAAGTTTGAACCGCCTACATATTCCCATGAGGATGCGTTGAGCTTCGGGCTGTGAGCGCCGGCTGCCGGGAACTGCTGGTTGTTGCCGCTGCCGCTGACGATAAAGTAAGCGTTCTTGGACTTTGTAAGGTCAAAGTCAGTCAGCTGACCGTTGAGATAGCTCTCGGTGGGAACCTTGTAGTACCACATGTCCTGCTTCTCGTCGTAGGTCATGGTCTCGCCCGGCCATGAAGCGGCGTTGCAGTAAACGGTATCCTTGCCTACTGTATCCTCGTCGTACATATAGCAGTTAAGAGGAGTTTTCCATGCATTACGCTTTTTCTTGTCGAACCAGATGTAGATGTTGGAGCTGGTGTCCTGCTGCTTGTTGTAATGATAGGTCAGCGTCTCTGTTGTGCCGTACTTATCTGTAGCAGTAAGAGTGAGGTTGATGGTATCGCCGTAGTTATAGTCCGAACCGATCTTGATAGCGGTGCCGTTTGTGAAGCTTCTGGGGCTTGAATCGTCAAGGCAGAAGGTGCCGCTGACAGCATTTTCAAGGCTGAGCTTAACGGTGAGGGTTTCGCCCTTGAAAACGCCGCTCTCAACGGAGCTGGTAGCGCTGGGAGTGGGTCTGCCGTCATAAACGACAGCAACGCCGGTCGAACCGATTGAACCGGAAACAGTGCCGTTCGAAACGGTGAAGGTGTTGCCGGAAACCATATCGGTGTAGGTGCCGTTCGCCATACCGGTGTTGGAAATGTTTACGGTCGTGGAGGTGCCGCTTACGTTGGAGAGAACGATACCCTTGCCACCTCTCTGTACATAGGCGATGCTGCCGGAGGAGCCGAGCTTCTCGTTCTGACCGACAAAGAGGTTGTGGAACTTGTTGACAGCCGCTACAGCTGTGCTCTTGTAAGTGGTGTCGGTGCCCGCTTCACCCATACGGGCAGTGCCGGGACGTGCGAAATAGAGAGCGGTAGCGTCTTTTCTCGCGGCGACGATAGCCCATGCCTTGGCGATCATTTCGTCAGAAATGCTCTGGGTATTGGAAATGCCCGCGGAGCCTGAATCGCCCTCGAAGGTATCGTGGGACTCTGCCCAGAGAACTACCTGAGAAGCGGAAACGCCGGACTTGTACTGGCTGCTTGCCGCTGTACCCGCGTTGCCGTTCTTTACAGCCGCGAGTACGGAGTCGCCGGTCTTGTTGTCGGTGACGTCGATGTAGGGAGTGTAGCTGCTGAAGCTCCTGCCTGTACCGCAGGTGTTAAGGATCTCGCCGTAGATGAAGAGGCTCTTGCCGGGATTCTTCTGCGCGTAGTAGCTCTTGGCTCCGTTTGCAACGGTAGGCCAATACTGTGAACCGTAGCTGCCGTCATTGGGAGTCTCGATGTGCTTTGCAGCGTCGAAACGGAAGCCGTCGACACCGCAGTCGATGCACTCCTTGAGCAGGTTAAGAGCAGCCTGCTGTACGTTGGAGTTGCCTGTGTTGAGGTCGGGACAAGCCGAAACGTGACCCTGAACCGTCTTTTGGACTGAGCTGTCGTCCGCGTTTAAGTTATTGTTGCGGAAGTAGCTTGTTCTGTTGTTGTAGAAATCGGGCTGATAGGTTGCGACCTGATCGCTGAGCGAGTTGGGACCCGCAATTTCCGACAGGTTGCCGAAGTGGTTGGATACGATATCGCAGATAATCTTGATGCCGTACTTGTCCGCTTCGGAACAGAGAGCTGTCAGCTCCGCCTTTGTGCCGAGCCATGACTTCTGAGCGATCTGCATGCTGACGGGCTGGTAGAGCTTCCACCACTGGCCGCCGACGTCGGTAGACGCGCTGAAATCCTTGGGCTGCTGCACAGGTGATGTCTGAACAGTGGAATAACCCGCGGCGGCGATTGCCGGCAGATTATCCTTGATTGAGTTGTAAGACCAGTTGAACGCGTGCAGGATCACGCCGTCTCTGACATTTGACTGTATCGCAGCGTCAGCAGCGACTTCCGAGTCCGCGAGTGTAGTCGCGTTCGCGGAGAAGGTTAATGCCAAAGATGATGTGAGCACTGTCGCTGCAGCAACTATGCTTACGAGTTTTCTGAACATTTTCATCCAAAAATCATCCTTTCATAAAAGTTCATTTTTATTATAACAAATCAACACTCAAAAGTATATGGTTTTTATTACAAATTAATAACAAATATTTTGTTGAATTTTTATTTAATTCATTTTGTTGTGCGAATTGATAAATTTTTTTGGTATTTCCGCCCGCTATGTTCCTTTTAGCGCCGTCTCAATTTTTTACCACTATTATATCAATATCGTATATTTACCGCAATTTTCCGCAGGATTTCATTCGGTGAATTAATTAACGCAGTGTTATTGCCGTTTATTAACAGTTCAGCGCGATACTAAATCCTTGACATTTCGCGGTTATTCGAATATAATCTAAAATGGTTTTGTAGGCGAATATGCCCGTAACCGATATTTTGAAACAGAACAGGGGTGCATAAATGGAACAGACATCTAAAAAGGTGATTGTATCCTTAAAGGATATTTTCGTCAGATTCGACGGAGAGGTAATTCTCAACCACATCAACCTTGATATTCATGAAAAGGAATTTGTGACGATCCTCGGCCCGAGCGGCTGCGGAAAAACCACGACGCTGCGCATTATCGGAGGCTTTGTAGAGCCCGAAAGCGGAGACGTGATTTTTGACGGCAACAGAATCAACGGCCTGCCGCCGCACAAGAGAAACGTCAACACTGTCTTTCAGAAATATTCGCTGTTCCCGCATTTAAATGTATATGACAACGTCGCCTTCGGATTAAAGCTCAAAAAGCTGCCGAAGAATGAAATAAAACAGAAGGTCACAAAGATGCTCGCGGTAGTCGACCTCAAGGGCTACGAGAAGCGTCCCGTGCAGAAGCTGTCCGGCGGTCAGCAGCAGCGTGTGGCGATCGCCCGCGCTCTCGTATGCGACCCCGATATCATTCTCCTTGACGAGCCGTTGGGCGCGCTCGATCTCAAGCTGCGCAAGGACATGCAGCTCGAGCTCAAGGAGATTCAGAAGAACACCCAAAAGACCTTCATCTACGTAACCCACGACCAGGAGGAAGCGCTCACAATGAGTGACCGGGTAGTTGTTATGAACAACGGCGTTATCGAGCAGATCGGAACGCCCGAGGATATTTACAACGAGCCGGTCAACGCCTTCGTAGCCGACTTCATCGGCGAGGCGAATATCCTCAACGGCACGATGATCGACGACTGCCGCATCCGCATTCTCGGCAAGGAGCTTGAGTGCGTCGACAAGGGCTTCGGCAAAAACACTCCCGTCGATGTGGTTATCCGTCCGGAGGACATCATCATCACACCTCCCGAAAAAGGTCAGCTGACGGGCGTCGTCGAGAAGCTCACCTTCAAGGGCGTTCACTACGAGATGAGCATCCGCTGCGGCAGGTGCGAGATCCTCGTTCACTCAACAAGAAGCGCCGAAGTCGGCACCACGGTTGGCATGAGCGTCGTTCCGTTCAATATCCAGATCATGAACAAGCTCCTGCCCTTCTATGATAATATAATAGAAACCTCTGTCGTCAGCAGCGACGAGGCTGAAAATTACTTTGAATTTGAGCTTGAGGGCGAGACCATCAAGGTCGACGGTCACTTCTTCCCCGAGGAAACAAGGCTCAGAATCACGCTTCCGCCGTCGGCTCTTTCTCTCGCCGGAGACGGTACCGGAGATTTGCAGGACGTTTACATCGAGTCCGTCGTCTACAAGGGCGAACACAACGAGATCATTCTCGAGTCCGACGAGCGCAAGTGGCTGATGCTCAGCGATACCGACGAGCAGGTCGCGACCTACGTTCCGCTCAGCTTCGACTTTACAAAGGCGCAGTTCGAGGTGCTTGACCCCGAACCTGCTGAAGGGGAGGCTGAAAGATGAAATCAAAGCTTCTCTCACTTCCCTACCTCGTCTGGATGGTAATCTTCACGATGATCCCCCTGGTTATGATAGGCATAACCGCGTTCACTGACAACAGCGGAAGCTTTTCGCTCGACGCGTTCGCCTCGGCGTTTGAGTACACCAACGTGTTTCTCAAGTCGCTGTGGATCGCGCTGCTCTCGACCGTACTGTGCCTGATCATCGCCTACCCTCTTGCGTATATGATAACCCAGATGCGCGAGTCAACGCAGAATACGGTAATCATGCTGCTGATGATCCCGATGTGGATGAACTTTCTGCTCCGCATCTACGCATGGGTGCTGCTGCTCCAGAGCGGCGGCCCTCTCGATACCCTGCTCTCGGCAATCGGTATCCACGGCTCCTACAGCAACAACACCGCCGCGGTCATCGTCGGCATGGTTTACGAGTACATGCCCTTCATGCTGCTGCCGATCTACACCGTTATGGGCAAGATCGACAAGGGTCTTATCGAGGCGGCTCAGGATCTCGGCTCCAACAAGCTGATGGTTTTCCGCAAGGTTGTTTTTCCGCTCAGCATTCCCGGAATTATCTCGGGCATAACGATGGTTTTCGTGCCCAGCGCGAGTACCTTTGTCGTAGCTCAGTACCTCGGCGGCACCGACGACATAATGATCGGTGATATCATCGACAAGATTTTCTTCACAAACAACCACATCGGCGCGGCGATCTCGCTCGTACTGATGATATTTATTCTCGTGTTCCTCGTACTGATGAACCTGTTCGGCGATGAGGAGGCGATTGCGTAATGAAAAACAGAGGTATTCTCACAAAAATCTACATTGCGCTGATAATGGTGTTCATGTACGCGCCGATAGCGGTGCTCATCTTCTATTCGTTCAACAAGAGCCGTTCGGCTGCATGGGGCGGATTTACCTTTGACTGGTACATTCAGCTATTCAAGAGCAGCTCGATCATGAACGCTCTCACAAATACGCTGCTCGTGGCGTTTCTCGCCTCGTTCTTCGCGACGATTCTCGGCACAGCCGCGGCGATAGGCATAAGCAATCTGAAAGGAAAAACGCGCATGCTCGTGCAGAACGCGTCAAATATTCCGATCATCAGCCCCGATATCGTAATGGGTGTTTCGCTGATGCTGCTCTTTACATTCCTCGGCGTGCTTTTCAACTTCGAGATGGGCTTCGGAACGGTTCTGCTCTCGCACATCTGCTTCTGCGTTCCGTTCGTGGTGCTCAACGTTATGCCGCGTATCCGCAGAATGGACTCGAGCCTTTATGACGCGGCTCTCGACTTGGGCTGCACTCCGTTTCAGGCGTTCCGCAAGGTCGTAATCCACGAGCTTATGCCCGGTATCTTCTCGGGCGCGCTGATAAGCTTTACCTACTCGCTCGACGACTTTGTCATCACTCACTTCACACAGGGCGCGAGGTTCCAGAACCTCAGCACGGAGATCTACGGCATGCTCCGCCGCAAGATCCCACCGACGATAAACGCTCTATCTACCCTGCTCTTCCTCGTTATCATTATTATAATGGTGCTGATAAATATCCGCGACCGCAGGGCTGAAAAGAGAAAAATGAGTCTGTAAAAATTGTTATCCCGTCACAAGGTGACTTATATTATTATTTTGGAGGATTGGGAAATGAAAAAAATCTTAGCCATCGCTCTCTGCGTTGTTATGCTCGGCTCCTTCGCGGCAATGTTCGCGGGCTGCGGCAAAGCCGACGCGGGAGAAGTAAACGTGTACAACTGGGGCGAGTATATCGCTGAGGGTCAGGACGGTCTGATGAACGTTATCGAGGAATTCGAGAAGGAAACGGGCATCAAGGTCAACTACACCACCTACGAGACCAACGAGGACCTTTACAATATGCTCAAAAACAGCAACGTCAGCTACGACGTTATTGTTCCCTCGGAATACATGATTTCGAAGATGATTAAGGAAGGCATGCTGCTCGAGCTCAACTACGACAACATTCCGAATTACAAGTATATCAACGACCGCTTCAAGGGTCTTGACTGCGACCCCGACAACAAGTACACCGTTATTTATCAGTGGGGCGTTACAGCTCTTGTTTACGACAAGACAAAGGTCGAGAACACTCCCAAGAACTGGGACGCTCTCTGGGACGAGGATCTCAAGGGCGACATTCTGATGTTCAACAACAGCCGCGACGCAATGGCTATCGCGATGCAGACTCTGGGCATCGACCCCTCCAACTGCACCAAGGAGGACATCGACAAGGCGAGCGAGAAGCTCCGCGAGCAGAAGCCGCTGCTCAAGAAGTACGTAATGGACCAGGTATTCACCGAGATGGAGACCTCTCAGTCCGCGATCGCTCCGTACTACGCCGGCGACATCGCCGCTATGATGGACGAGAACGAGGATCTTGACTACTGCCTGCCCGATTACGGCTCAAACCTGTTCTATGACGCTATGTGCATTCCCACCTGCAGCAAGAACAAGGAAAACGCCGAGAAGTTCATCAACTTCATGCAGAAGCCCGAAATCGCCGCCGAGAACTGCAAGTATCTCCGTTACGGCTGCGCTAACGACGAGGCTGTAAAGCTGCTCGACGATGAGATCAAGAACAACGAGCTGACTCTGCCGAGCGACGAGTACCTCGACAAGTGCTACGTATTCGGCAACCTCGACCCCGAGGTTTACGAGTACATGCAGGAGCAGTTCGTAAAGATCCAGGCGGAATAATCCATAAACAAGCTGAGACCCGACGAAAATCGGGTCTCTTTTTTATACAAAAATCAGGGACAGCCGGAGCTGTCCCTTATCTTCTGCCCTTATACGGGGTGTATCATATTCTCTTTGTCGAGCAGATCGCCGTTGATGCCTGCCTTGGCGTTTCTGCGCTTCTCAAAGAAGTCGAGCGCAACCTTCGGGAACTGGGCGTAGGAGAGAACGTCCTCCTCCTGCTCGATCCACTCTGAAATCTCGCCTCTGAGCTTGTCGAGCTCGGGTTCAAGTCGGTCTGCGGGTCTGCCGTGGATGATCTCCATGTCGCCGCAGATCTTCTTCTGGAACTCAGGGTCGATAGGCATCGGAGTCGTGCCGTACTCGCCCGCGACCATGCCCTTGAATTCTCTGGTGCACATGCTGTAGCGTTCGCCGGTGATCACGTTGAATACAGCCTGTGTGCCGACGATCTGTGAGGTCGGGGTGACGAGCGGCGGATAACCTGAATCCTGACGTACGCGCGGAACCTCCTCCAGAACCTCGTCGAGCTTATCCTCCTTGCCCGCCTGCTTGAGCTGCGAGAGAAGGTTTGAGAGCATTCCGCCGGGAACCTGATAAATCAGCGCCTTCGCGTCGGTAGCGAGCATCTTGTGGTCGAGCAGACCGTTCTCGATGTACTTGTCGCGCAGAGTCATGAAGTACGCGCGTATCTCAGCGAGCTGACGGATATCAAGACCTGTGTCGTACTCCGTACCCTGAAGCGCCGCGACCATTGACTCGGTGGGAGCGTGAGAGGTGCCCAGAGCGAGAGGGCTGATAGCGGTATCGATTCCGTCCGCGCCTGCCTCGACAGCCTTAAGAAGGCACATTGAAGCAAGACCGGAGGTGTAGTGGGTGTGGAGCTGTACGGGCATCTCGGGAAGCGCCTGCTTGAGCGCCTTGACAAGACTCTCGGCGCGCACGGGTGTGAGAAGCGCCGCCATATCCTTGATGCAGATCGAATCCGCGCCGGCGTCAGCGATGCGCTTTGCGTACTCAACGTAATACTCGTCGGTGAAAACGGGACCGGTGGTGTAGCTTATCGCAACCTGAGCGTGGCCGCCCTCGCGGTTAGCCGCCTTGATAGCGGTCTGCAGATTCTTGATGTCGTTGAGCGCGTCGAAGATACGGATAATATCTATGCCGTTCGCGATAGAGCGCTGTACGAGATACTCGACGCAGTCGTCGGCGTAATGACGGTAGCCGAGCATGTTCTGACCGCGGAAAAGCATCTGGAGCTTTGTATTGGGGCAATGATCCTTGATCGTGCGGAGTCTTACCCACGGATCCTCGTTGAGGAAGCGAAGGCAGGAATCGTAGGTCGCGCCGCCCCAGCATTCGAGGGAATAGTAACCGATCTTGTCGAGCTTGTCGAGAATCGGGAGCATATCCTCGGTTGTCATTCTTGTCGCAATCAAAGACTGGTGCGCGTCGCGCAGAGCAGTCTCAGTTACTCTGATTTTCTTTGCCATATTGCAGATTCTCCCCTTTAGTTCAGTGTAACAAGTACCTTGCCTGAATCAACAGCCTCGCCCTTGGCTACGTCGATCGTGGCGACTGTGCCGTCCTGGGGAGCCTTAACGGGAGTTTCCATCTTCATAGCCTCGATGAATACGAGGTCGTCGCCCGCCTTTACAGCCTGTCCCGCGGAAACAACAACGTTAACAACGGTGCCGGGCATGGGAGCCTTTACTACAATGCTGCCTGCCGCGCCTGCGGGTGCTGCGGGCTTTGCTGCGGGAGCGGGAGCCGCGGCTGCGGGTGCTGCGGCTGCAACAGGTGCAGAGGAACCTGAAAGCTCCTCGACCTGTACGTCATACGCGGTGCCGTTTACGGTGATTCTAAGATTCTTCATGTTTGATTTCCCCTTTATGTCAGTAATGTTCCGATGGAACGGTATTTTATCAGATAGTGCTGTGCTTCTTCGCGACGGTCGGTACCCTCTTGCCCGAGAGCATTTCAAGCGCGGAAAGCAGAGCAGCTCTCAGCTCGTAAAGCTCGACAATGCCGTCGACATAGCCGTTCTGAGCGGCGTTGAACGCGCCGAGCTTCTCCTGAGCGAACTTTTCCGCTGCAGCCTTCTGCTCCGGAACGGGAACCTTCATCTCATCGGGAGCCATGATGAACGCGGCAGCCTCGATATTTACGGGAGAAATGACCGCCTCGGGAAGAGCGTAAACCACGTCGGCATTAGCGCCTGTGCCCGCGAGAGCGATGTAAGCGGATCCTACAGCCTTGCCTACAACGACTGAAATCTTCGCTGTCGTAGCCTCGGCATAAGCTGAGGTGAGCTTGGATGCGGCTTTAAGACACTCAAAGCCCTCGCAGTCAACGAAGGTAACTACGGGAAGTGAGAAAGCGTCGCAGAAGCGGACAAACTTTGCCGCCTTGTTCGCGGATTTGCAGTCGAGCCTGCCGCCTGTGGTGCGGACTACGCCTACGACCTGTCCGCCGAGACGTGCAAGACGGATACGCGCGTTGTCGCCGCAATCGTCCGCTATGCGCAGCTTTGAGCCTGCGTCGACGAGCTTGCTGACGATGCAGTTGGTGTTCTCTCCGTCGGGCTCCGCGCTGTCGGACTGCGGCGCGGGATTAAGGTTATTGGAGGGAAGATATGTCATCAGCTCTCTTGCCTTCGCGACCGCGTCGGAGCTGTCCTTCGCGATAAAGGAAGCGGTGCCCTTCTTTGCGTTTGTCTGCGCGTCGGCGTCCTTGCCTGTAACGTCGAGAGAAAGCTGAGCGTCCTCTGTCATGATAACAAAATCGGCGCTTGCCGCCGCTAAAGCGTTAGTACCTAAGCAGGTGCCTGTTACAACGGAGACCTGAGGTACCGCGCCCGAAATCTTTGAGGCGTATTTCAGCACCTCGCCCGCGCCCGCGAGAAGCTCTGTTCCCTGAGCGAGTCTGCCGCCCACGCTGTCATAAAAACCGACAACGGGTGCTCCTGTCTTTAACGCGAGAGCGTAAAGCTTTTTGAGCTTGGCGGTCTGCGCCTTGCTGAGAGCGCCGCCGCTGATATCGCTGTTCTGGGCGAACGCGTAAACGGGCAAGCCCTCAACGGTGCCGTAACCCGCGACCGCCTCGGCAAAGCCCTCGCCTGATTTAACGAAAGCGTCAATCTCGCAAAAGCTGTCAGCGTCAAAAAACTCCGTGATTGTCTTGTACGCGGAGGTCGCTGTGATTTCAGCCCTTGCGGCATTGATTTGTTCCATACTCATTACATTATTCCTCCAATGCCAAATTACTCAAACATCTTATAGTATACTACAAAATGAGAAGAAATACAATAGATTTTTAAATTACCCTGCCGTTTACGATCGGGTTCGCGAGAAGATTTTTGACTTCCTTCTCTGTCAGGTCGCGCCAGTCGCCCTGCTTGAGCATACCCATCTTGACGCCGCCTATCTGTGTGCGGCGGAGCCTTGCGACCTCCAGTCCCACCGCGGCGCACATCTTGCGTATCTCGCGGTTCTTGCCCTCGTGAAGAATCATCTCGAGCACTACGCGGTTAGCCTCCTTGTCCTGTACGAGGACGTGGACAATCGCGGGAGCGGTCTTTTTGCCGTCTATCTCAACGCCCGTCTCGAGCTTGACTAGCTGTTCCTCGGTGATATTCGGGCGCACGGTGACGCGGTAAAACTTGTACACGCTGTTGCGCGGATGCATGACCTTGTTGGCGAATTCGCCGTCGTTTGTGAAAACAAGCATGCCCTCGGAGTCTTTGTCCAGCCTGCCGATGGGGTATACCCTCTCGCCTACGTCCGCGACAAGCTCGGCTACGCATTTTCTGCCCTTTTCATCGCTCATTGTGGTGACAAAGCCGCGCGGCTTGTTGAGCATTATGTAGCGGTACTTGGTTCGGGGCATGACGACCCTCTTGCCGCTGACAAAGACCTTGTCCTTGTCCGTAACCTTGTCGCCGAGGATAGCGGGCTTGCCGTTGATCTTGACCTTGCCCTGCAAAATCATCTCCTCAGCCTTTCGCCGCGACGCTATGCCGCACTGAGCCAAAAATTTCTGTAATCTTATCGGTTCTTTTTTATCCATGTATAAACAAATCCTTTATCCAGTCAAAAAATCCTCTTTTGCGCTGTTCAGGCGCGTCAGCCGCCGCGATTAGCGGTACCGAGCCGAGAAGCTCTCCGTCCGCGAGGTATTCTATTCTGCCGACCTGACTGCCTTCCTCAACCGGCGCGTAGAGGAAGTTGTCGAGCATGACCCTGCGCTCTGTCCCGGCGTTTGCTGAAACAACTGCGGAAAAATCCCTGCCACCTGCAACGGGAACGGAGCCGCTTTCACCGCCGGCGAGCGGAACATCGAGCCTGAATTCGCTGTCGGTGAAGCTCAGCGCCTTGAACATCGAAAAGCCGTAGTCGTACAGCGAAATGTGATCGTTCCAGTCGCTTTTATCGTTCAGCGTAACGCAAATAAGCGTCAGACCGTCCTTTTTTGCCGCGGAAACAAGACACCTGCCCGCAGCCTGTGTATAGCCCGTCTTGCCGCCTATGCAGTATTCATAGAGCGAGAGCAGACGGTTGTGGTTATTATATGTCACGCGCTTGTCATGCGGCTCGCGGAACACGACCTGAGCGTTTTTCTGTGAGGTGAGGTCAGCGAAATCCTTGTTTTTAAGACCCTCCGCCATCAGCAGAGCGAGGTCATAGGCGGTGCTGTAGTGGCCGTCGTCATCGAGTCCGCTCGGCGTGACGAAGTGAGTATTATTCATGCCGAATTCCGCCGCGCGCTCGTTCATAAGCCGAGCAAAACCCTCAGAGCTGCCGCCGATAGTGATCGCCGCCGCGTTTGCCGCGTCGTTGCCCGAGGACATCATCATGCCGACCGCAAGATCGCGCAGGGTGACCTGTTCACCCGGCTTGAGGTACATCGAGCTGCCCTCGGCAATCATTTCGTTTGTAAAGGTGATGATATCGTTGCCCTTCGCGGCGCTCTCAAGCGTAATCAGCGTCGTCATAAGCTTTGTGGTGCTTGCGGGCTTCATTCGCTCGTTTTCGTTCTTTGAAGCGATGATCTCGCCGTTGTCCGGGCAATAGAGCACAAACGCCTGAGCGCCCGTTTCGGGAACCTCCGCGGCGCGTGCTTTGACCGGAATAAACGCTAAAACTGCGCAGAGCAAAATTGCGGCTGCCTTTTTCATAGGAATCCCTCCCGCTTAATATTACGCGGAAGGGCTCTTATTTATTCAGATATCGATATCGTCCACGGTTATTTCGGAGAAGTCGTCCGCCTCGGCAATTTCGCCTTCCTTTTTCTTCTTGCGCTCTCCGACGAACTCCTTGACCTTGGAAACAACGTCGGGAATCGCGTTGATCACGCCGTCAAGCGCCGACTTGTTGCCGTCGACGGGAATCAGACGCACGTTGCCCTGATAAACCGTCAGGAAGGCTACAGGCTGGATCGTAACGCCCGCGCCCGAACCGCCGCCGAAGCAGTCCTTGTTCTCCTTCTTTGTGGGAAGGTCGGAACCGCCCGAGGCAAAGCCGTAGCTGACCTTGGAAACAGGGATAATCAGCGTGCCGTCAGCCGCCGTGATCGGAGTGCCGACGATGGTGTTGACGTCGATCATCTCTTTGATTTTTTCCATTGTGATGTTCATTAAGCTGCCGATTGGATGTTCCATATCACTCTCTCCTTTATTTGAAGTCTGTTCATTCAGGAATTTTTCAAGCTCCTCTGTTTTGCCGCGTCTGAGCGCGAGCAGGAGCTTTATTACTCTGAAGCCGTATTTGAACACCAGACCGACGACCCAGATGATTCTGATTCTGATGTCGATGTCGGCGTAATATACGGACTCATCCTTTTCATTGAAATCCGGCGCGATGTCTACGCCGTAGTGCCTGCAGTGGGCAACGTCAGCGAGAATGCTGACAGCGGGATATACCGAAAGGCAGAAGTAGCCGTACTTGACGGCGGTATCCTGCGCGTCCGAGCCGACATAGGTGATACTTACCTGCAAATTGCGTATCACGAGGTGCTTGAAGAAATCCTTCATTACACCTGCGGCGAGAGCCGCGATCTGCCGTATCAGATCGACAAACCAGCCTATGCCCTTTTCCTTGAGCAGGCTTGGTTTTTTCTCCTTCGGCTTTTCCTCCTGCTTTTTCTCCTTCTTGGGCTCTTTCTTCTTTTTCTTCTTTTCTTTTTTGGGCTTTTTCGGCTTGGGCGGATAAAGCTTTATAGTCACAAAGCCGATTTTCAGCTCCGCGATGAATCCTTCGTTATAACAAGCCCTCACCCCGACGGGTATGAGCAGAATAAGCAGTAAAAAGAGGATTATTCCGATTAATATATACAGCCAGAGCAAAATAACCCTCCCTCATTTTTATTCCTCAGCGGTTTGTGCTTCAGGCTCGTCCTTTTTTTCATCCTCGGGAAGCGGCGGAAGCTCGTCAAGGCTCCGCAGATTAAAGCAGCGCAGAAAATTCTCCGTCGTGCCGTACAAAAGCGGACGTCCGGGAAGCTCCAGCCTGCCCTTCTCCTCAATCAGATCCTTAGACGTCAGGCTGCCGATAACTCCGCTGCAGTCAACGCCTCTCACCTGCTCGACAAACGCCTTTGTTACGGGCTGGTTGTAGGCGACAACCGCGAGCACCTCGAGAGCCGCCTGCGAAAGCGGCGTGTTGCGGCGCAGATCCATAACTGTGCGTATCTGCGGCGCGTATTCCTTGTTTGAAATCATCTGGAAGGAATTATCAAGTCTTAATATTGTTATTCCCCTATCGGCGGCTTTATACTCCTCAATCAGCGCTTCGGCATACTCAACCGCCTGTTTTTCGCTGATTTCGAGCGCTTCGGCGATTCGCGAAGCCTCCACCGACGAGCCGCTCGCGAAGAGTATCGCCTCGATCGCGGCGGTGTAG
This sequence comes from Lachnoclostridium sp. MSJ-17, assembly GCF_018918205.1. Classification (GTDB taxonomy): domain Bacteria; phylum Bacillota; class Clostridia; order Oscillospirales; family Acutalibacteraceae; genus Ruminococcoides. The sequence continues at coordinate 30,711 of NZ_JAHLQB010000112.1, forward strand.
TTCAATTCACTCATTCTCTGTCCCCTTCAATCATTCTCACGACGGCATGCTCGCCCTCGCCCTCAATGCGCACACGCTTGCCCTTGACGAGCTCGAGAGTCGCGAGAAAGGTCGCGACAAGCTCGCTTTTGCCGTCGCACGCCTCAAAAATCTCGTGGTACTCAAGCCGCTTTCCGTGGCGGAGTCTTCG
>NZ_JAHLQB010000106.1 GCF_018918205.1 Lachnoclostridium sp. MSJ-17
AGTAATAGCTACCGGAAATGATAATACAGTAGAATTCACTTACGAGAAAGCCGAAAACGCTGTATCAGAAATCGAATCCGCTATTGAAAAAGAAGATATTTCTGCTGAAAACAAAGAAACCGCTATAGAAATGCTGACCGAAATAAAAGAGAAGATCAATGCTCAAAAGAAGCCGAGTATTATTAAATCAGCTCTGGTCGGTTTGAAAGATTTCTTGATTGGTGTAGGTGCCAGCATTACAGCAACTATTATACAAGCAAAAATGCAAGGATTATTCTAAAAAACTGAACGGTAATACAAGAATAGGGCGGAACCAACATGGCTCCGCCCTTTGTGTATGATGATTTAGAATCTCGTATCTCTCGGCGGGCAAGAATCATTACCGTAACTGTCTTTGTCGCGGATCCTGCCGTCCTTACCGTGAATCACAAGCTCGCTTTTTTGGTTTTTGGCGATATCTTTTGCGTATGCAATAGCCGCTTTTTGAGTGTTGAAATTCTTTGTTGCTTTTGTTGCTTTTTCAGCTTTAACCTGCCAATTTTTTCCGTTTGGAACAACGTGTTGATTAGCCATAGTATTCATTCCTTCCTTATTGGTATATAGTGTAGCGTTTCCATGGGATACGCGACGGGTGGATGCCGGCAAGAAAATTCACAATATCACGTCTGCCATCATAGATGGGCGTTCCTCGTGAGTTTTGAGCCATGAGGATTACCGGAACTTGTCCGAAATACTGTCTAAATCCATTTCGAACAGTTTCTTTATTGGTGCTGTTCAGCACATGAGGCTTTACAACCGCAATCGCAAAACATACACCTTGCTCTTTTACAAGCGCTCCGTCAAATTGCATTTGGAGACCTCCTTTCACGATTATTTGATGAAATTGTCTCCAAACTATTGATTTAGGAATGAAAGTGTGGTATTATTCAAATGCGACTCTGAATTTACTTTGCTAAATTCAGTTTGGAGAGGCGGACTTTTTTGGTTCGCCTTTTCTTTTTGGCACTCGGCGCTTTCGACTGCCAATTTCATCACTATAAGGATAACACCATTTTTATAGATTGTCAATACCTAAATGTGAAAAAATCACATAAATCGACACAATGCTTTTGGGTTTATTAAGATTATCTAAAATTCGCATATTGACAAAGTGAAAAATTCACATTATAATAATATATAGATACTATCGTATCTATATATTAGGAGGAGATAATATGTTGATCGGTTTTTCTGTGTCCAATTACAAGTCGTTTTTGGAACAGCAAAGTATTTCTTTGCTTGCAAGCAGAATCAGCAGGCACAAAAACCACGTTGCAGAAATAGCAAATAAAAAGGTGTTGAAATCAAGTTTGATTTTCGGTGCCAATGCAGGAGGAAAGAGTAATTTTATTAGAGCTGTATCTTTTTCAAGAAATATCATTCTTTTTGGATTAAACGGAACTGATACCAGTAAAAAGTATTTTAGAATAAAGCAAAACGCAAATAAGATTCCCGGTGTATTTGAGTATAGATTAATTGCAAATAACACCGAGTATTCGTATGGTTTTGCGTTTTCTTATATCACAAAAGAATTCCTTTCCGAATGGCTCGTTAAGATTTCTAACGATACCGAAACAGTATTGTATGATAGAAGTATTGATGAAAACGGAAATAGTATTATTTCATCTGACGTTATTGATAATGATGATGAAAGTACATTACGATTAAAACTGTATCTTGAAGATTTCGGTAACGGTATTTCAGATACTTTAAAGAAAAAAACAATTTTAAGTGATATCGCTCAACGAAGTAGTATTCAGTCTGGCGTAATTAAGGAAATTATCGATGTTTATAAATGGTTTCAAGACTTAATTGTTATATTCCCGCAATCAAAATACGCTAACTTAGGTAGTATTGTAGAAGATCATGATAGTAAGGATAGCTTTTCCAATTATCTTTTGAATTTTGATACAGGGATTGAATCAATAGAAAGCCAGTTGATGGAATTTGATCTGGATAAACTGTTGAGTGATATTCCAAAAGAGAAAGCCGATCAAATAGAAAATGAAATAGCTAATAGAGTTACTTATAGCCCAGTAACATTAAAGATTAATGATCAGAGATTTGTTTTGAAACAAAATGAGAATGGTGAGATAGTATATAGTAAAATGCTTTTAAATCATGGCAACGCTGATGATTTGTTTGAATATTCTGATGAATCAGATGGAACACAACGCCTTTTTGATCTTATTCCGATTTTCTTTGCGCTAAAGCAAAACAGAGTTATATTAATTGATGAAATCGATAGAAGTCTTCACACAAATCTAACAAGGAAATTTATTGAACTGTTTTTCTCTGTATCTAGGAATAATTCGAGTCAACTAATAGCAACAACTCATGATTCTAACTTATTAGATTTAGACTTATTACGACAGGATGAAATATGGTTTGTAAAACGAGAGAAAGATCACAGTTCTAATATCTATTCTCTGAATCTATATAAAGAACGCTTTGATAAAAGAATCGAAAAAGAGTACTTGATTGGAAGATATGGAGCAACTCCAAATTTAGAAAAATTGGATGCTTTTGAGGAAGTGATAGATGATGAATAAGTTTCGTTTGTCTTCAAACGCTTTCGAAAGAGAGTCCGAAGAAGAAAAAATATTGCCCAAAAAATTGTTTTTTATTTCTATCGAAGGGAACGTTACAGAAAAACAATATCTTCAAGGTTTATCAAAGTACAGAGAAGATTTAGGAATCGATGCGCTCGTCAATGTTGAGGTGTTGGAGCGGAGGAATTCAGATACTAACAGCGCGCCCTCGCATGTAATAGAGTTGCTTGAAGAGTATCTTGATCTCAGAAAACTTGATAAAGATGATATGATCAGCGAAATCCCTGCAAGCCTTATTAATCAATTTGGAGAGTCGGTTATTAAACAATATATTGAAGATGCCTCACAAATTGAAGAAGGAAAACGTTCCTCAATTAATACTCAATTAACTAATTTCGGATATGATTTAGAGTATAGAAAGTATCTCCGCAAATTCGGTGGAGATTCGGATGAATTTTGTATCCTTATTGACAGAGATATACAAGCACATCCAGAAACAAATATGAATAATTGCATTATTCACTGTAAAAATAATGGTTATTCTTGTTATGTAACTAATCCGTGTTTTGAATTTTGGTTACTTTTACACTTTTCAAATGTTATTGAAGAATATGCTGATAAACTTGGAACCATTAAAGATAATAAGAAGGTTTCAAATGCGCATACTTATGTTAGTAATGAATTGTCAAAAAAAGCACATCATGGAAAGAAGATACGTGACTTTGAAACTACCTATTTGCCCAGAATAGATGATGCTATTACTCATGCCAAGGCGTTTCCGTCGGATGTCGATGAATTGGTTGATAATATTGGGTGCAATATTTGGAAACTAATTGAAAAAATGAGGGCATTCGATCCAACGGAATTTATAGAATAACTACTACAATTTGACTTAACAGAAAATCAGTATTATAGTGGAACTCAGCATGGAATTCCAACAGAAGAAGAAAAAAAGCGGTGCATAGGCGTTGTTGTCTATGCACCGCTCACATTTTTCACACACATCACACACATCACAGTAGTTTTTGCGTTTTATAATATATATAACAAGAATAATATGTAAATTATGATATTATTAATAAAGTAGTGTGATTTCCGTGATAAGTATGATAATGGCTTAAACAAGCCGTTTTTGACGTCACGCTTGTCACGGAACGTCACAGTTGTCAGAAGTTGAGATTGATATAGCTGTCGCTGACGCTGATTCCGAGGAAGCCTCTGGCGCGTTTTGTGCCGTGCGAAGTGTGCAACGCAAAAGGCTCGTTGTGACCTTTTATGCCGAATTGCCTTCCCTTCGTTTTCATCATATTGAGAAAGCTGCGTTCTTTTAGCGGCGTGAGCATGTTATCTCTGCAAAAGTGCTCATACGCAACATAAAGCGTTGACGAGTGGGCGCGTAGTCCTTCACCTATATTGATACCGTCACATTCATTAAGAAACATCAGCACGCTGTCGTTCTCTTGCTTAAAACTGTCGCTCTGTGCCTGTGTGCGGTCGCTGACGGCGATTTTGTAGTTGCTGCATATCAGAGCATTCAGTCCTTCCAAAAGCCACAGGAGAACGCCCTCGGCTTCGTTTTCGAGGATTTCGCGGTCAATGAACGGGTCGTCCGCGCGGTCAGGGTCTTTGGGCTTTGCCTGCAAAATGAGCTGCCGCCGCTGGAAGCCCTCGGACAAGTCGTAGAGCGCCTGCAAGGTGAAGTTGCCGAAGCAGATGAAGCGCACATACGGCTTGATCGGATTGTCCTGCACAAACTTCTTTTGCGCCTGAATGGTGGTTTTGTTGGTGACGAGGTTCTTGAATGTCCGCGCATTTTTGAGTGCGCTCTCGCTGAGATCGTCGTCGATGAACAGCAGCTTGTTTTCGACGTTCGCTACGCCGAAGGGCGATTGCAGAACGCTTAGGCTTTCGTTGTAGCAGTTGAGATCGCCCAATATGCCGTTAAGGATCGCGCCCAGCACGCTTTTTCCTTCGCCGCCGTTGCCGATAATGATGAGCGCCTTTTGCAGTACGGTCGTCGGCAGCAGGCAGTAGCCGCAGAATTGCTGCAAGGTTACCTGATCGTCGGGAAAGAACACGTCGTTCAGATACCGCAGGAACCGCTCGGGCTTCGGAGCGTTGGGGTTGTAACTAATCGGAAAGCGGTTGATACAGAATTCCTTTTCTTCGCTAAACACCGTGATCAGTCCGTTTTCGTCCTTGGACAAGGTGCCGTTTTGAAAGTGCAGTTTTTCAAGATCAGGCTTCGGCGGCTCCATATAACAGTGCGTTTTGATGCTGCGCAGCAGCTTTTCCGCCTTGTCGCCGTGATTGGATTTGACGTAATCCATGATCTCGTGACTGATGATTTGCCGCGCCTTGCCGTCCTCGATCGCGCCGTCTACCGAATAGAGCTTGTTGTTGATACAGCGCACCTGATAGCGTTCGATAAAGGTTAAAATGTAGAGCTTTTCGTTGAGTTTACGATTTGTGCCGTTGCCGTATGTCCATAGAGGATATGCCGATTCTTTATTCGGGTTCTTATTCGGATGCAATCAGCTCACCGTCCTGCCGCTATGGGTCGAATACCGCCGAAGCCGATCACCTTTGTTTTGGGTTGGAATTTTTCCGCTGTCGGGTTGCTCAGATACTCGATCAGCACGTCGAGGTTGATCAAAACCTTGTTGCCTGCTTTCAGCTCCGGCAATATGCCGTCTTTTATCAGTTGTCGAAGATAATTCTCTGTTATCGCCGTGCCGGGACATTCCTCTTTGATTTTATGTACTGCGTCCTTAACGGTCAGGACGACCGGAATTTTTGTTGTTGCAGCTTGCTCCGCTGTTGGATAGATGTTCATGTATGATACTCCTTTAGTATATTTCAGGTGATTTGATTTAACAAGATTGTAAAATGTGTATTGAAATAAAGAAAAATGAAAAAGACCTTTATAAATCCCACGAAATATGTTAGAATATCTGTAGGACTATAAAACGTGTGTATGGTTTTTGGTCTCAGCCGTTCAGAGTGTTCCAGCACTTTGAGCGGCGTTTTTGATTTTGAACACAGTTCTTGTCAATTGGGAATACTCACCTCCGTTTGACCGCGCTTTGACGCGATCTCGTCAATGATTGAAAAAAACCGCTGTTTTTCCGCATTTGGAAGCTCGCGTCGGAGCATTCGGGTCATGGTAGGGTCGCTGACCTTAAGAAATTCTGCTATTTCCCAAAGCCGCACACCCTTTGTTTTGGCTGTGCTTCTGATGTCTGCATTTGCTAACATATTTTCCGTCCTTTCGTTTTTGCTCTTGACAAATCAATAATGATGATTTATATTTGTAGTATGATTTACTTTACATATTCATTATACAGCAAATAAACCATACTGTCAAACGAAATCATTGAATTTTGCATAAGTGCAAATAAAATTGACAAGGAGGGAGAGTTAATGGCAAAAGCAAAAAGAAATGTTCAGGACAACTACAACTCTGTTTTCGCAAAACGGTTGAGAGAGCTGATTGAAAGCACCGGCGTTTCTCAGGCGGAGCTCGCCAACTCTGTCAGTGTGACAAGGCAGGCGATCAACAGCTATACGCTCGGCAATACGGTTCCCAATTCTGATGTGCTGACAGATATTGCAAAATATTTTGATGTTTCTTCGGATTATCTTTTGGGGTTGATTGATATTAAATCGAACGACACAACCGTAAAGAGCATTTGCGAAAAAATCGGTTTGAGCGATAAATCTGTTAATCTTTTGATTGATCTCAACCGTATCAAAAAGCTCGAGAAAGAAGCGCGAACCCTTTTGGCGAAAGACACTAATCGTAATTTAGTAAGAGAGTCTGATTATTTTGATTGTGAATCGTCAAACAAACTATTCTCATATTTGGACATAATAAACTACTTTACGGAAAATATAACATACTATTGGAACGGTATGGAGATTTTAAGAAGAATTGCTACCGTAAACATATACGGAGATGAGGATGATTCGAGTATAGAGACAGAAGATGATAGATTACTATTAAACCCGGATTATTCTCATTATCGTTTCGGCAAATTCATCGAAGGCGAAGAATACGCGCTATTCTTAAAACAATTAGTCGAAAATGAATTTCACACAATGCTTAGTGATTTTGAGAATGATGTGAACCCATTTGACGAAGAAGCCACAAAGTACAAATTACCGCGTCACGAGGAGTCAATAAAGAAAAGATGCAGGAAGTTAGAGGAAAGAATAGAAGATATAAAAGAAGGTGAAAAAACTGGCAACCATAGAAAAGAGGAATAATTCCTACCGCTTCATTGTGTCCTGCGGCTACGACATGACCGGCAAGCAGATCCGCAAAACCATGACATGGAAGCCGGAGCCGAATATGACCGCCAAGCAGATTGAGAAGGAAGTGCAGCGGCAAGCCACGCTGTTTGAGGAACGCTGTTTGAAAGGACAGGTGCTTGACGAAAACATTCGATTTGCCGAGTTCGCCGAGATATGGATGAAAGACCGCAAAAACGATTTGCGGCCGCGCACCTACGCCCGGTATGAGAGCCTGCTGCCGCGCATCAACGCCGCGATCGGCCACATCAAGCTCTGCAAAATTCAGCCGCCGCATTTGCGCGCGTTCTATGCCAATCTTGCCGAGAACGGCGTCCGGCTCGACACCAAATACACCTGCAACATCAGCATGGACGATTATCTGCGCGAAAATGAGCTGACGACCGCCGCGCTGTGCCGTCGTTCGGGACTCTCTAACACGACGATGATCTCCATTCGCAAGGGGAACAACGTCAATCAACAGAACGCCGAGAAGCTTGCCGCTGCGCTCGAAATGCCGCTGTCGGAGCTGTTTACGCCCGTCGGTGAAGGTCACAAGACGCTCTCGGGCAAGACGATACAGCACTATCACCGCCTGATTTCGGTGATCCTGCATACCGCCGTTGAGTGGGGCGTGCTGTTCTCAAACCCTTGCGACCGCACGAAAACGCCGAAAGCAGAGGAAAAGGAAGCCAAATACATTGATGAAGCGCAGGCGGACGCGTTGATCAGCGCGATCGAGACCGCCGATGAACTGCACCGCACCATTGTGCGACTGCTGCTGTTCACGGGAATGCGGCGCGGCGAAGCCCTCGGCTTGAAGTGGTCGGATATCGATTTCAAAAAGGGAACGCTGTAAATCTGCAGCACGATTCAGTATCTCCCGAAACTCGGTATTTTCGAGGACAAGCCGAAGAACAAGAGCTCCGAGCGCGTGATCAGACTGCCGCAGACAAGCCTTGACGATTTGCGCGCGCACCAAGCCATACAGACAGAGCAACGCCTTGCACTCGGCACCTATTGGAAGGGAACAGAGGACTATATTTTCACCAATCCCGAAGGCAAGCCGCTCAAGCCCGACAGCGTGTCGAGCTGGTTTTCCAAGTTTATGAAGCAGCACCCGGACATTCCGTTCATCACGCTGCACTCGCTCAGACATACCAACGCCACGTTGCAGCTCGCCGCCGGCGTGCCGATCACTACGGTGTCAAAGCGTCTCGGTCACTCCAACACCGCTACGACCGGCAGGGTCTACGCTCATGCGATTCAATCCGCCGACGATCTCGCCGCCGAAAAGCTCGACGATTTATTCATCCAACAGAGAAAGAAATCCGCTGCAAGCTGATATAAAAAGACCGCTGCCATCACGACAGCGGTTTTTTCATGGGTTTTATTCAGAAGTCGACAGCGGCAAAGTCAAAAAAGCAAGCGGACGGCACTAAATGAATCAGCCGAAACCCCGCCGTAAATCCCTATAACTCTCTGTATAACCCGATACCCATAAACACCAAATAAACCCCAAACCGAGGATTTTTGACCCATTCACGAAGCATCAGAACAGCACGGAACAAAAAGAAAAGTCTTAAAAACGGCTTAAACAAGCCATTTCTAAGACTTTGAGTTTGGCAGGGGCAGAAGGACTTGAACCCTCGGCACGCGGTTTTGGAGTGGCAGGATAACAAGTTTACAAAGTGTTATTAAGTGTTATTCTGTGTTTTGTTGTTTATTATGCTTAAAATATCTATCGTGGATTTAGCTAAAACGCCGATGAAAAAGAGAAACCGTAGAATTTTTTTCGGAAATCGGTTAGATAAATCATTAGATAAACCGCCTATCAGCTATCCGATCATTATTCCTTTAATTGAATACAGTAATCAACTGTCTTGAATTAAGAGAATAACCATAAAGGTTTGTTTTCCGCTACGGCGTTCTAATCTCTTGCTGCTGTTTTTTATATATATTCGTCTGCTTTATCCATTAACCGATCAGCTTCATCTTTAAGCCTATAGGGATTGTTGCTCTTTTCAAATTCTTCTCTTTCAGACACACAAGCCGATATTTTACTATCTAAATCTTTCTTCTTTGAAAAAGCAAATATACCTAATCTATCTCTTTCCTGTTGTAAGGACTTTTCGTCTTGCTTGTATTCGTTTATTCTATCAAGATATGCTTTTTGTTTCGCTTCAAATTCTTCCTTTTTTTCATTTGACATAGATATACAGCTATTGATGTGTTCAATCAGTTTATCTAAATATTGAAAAATCGCTGTTTCCATATTTGAAATGAAATAGTCATATAATTGTTCTAAATTATCAGCCTTAACATTACTGCCCGTTAATTCAGAAAGAGTTATCAGTTTTTTATCAAAGAATATCGCTATTATTTGTGAAGATACCCCTATATTTTTAATTTTGGATTCTATAATCTTCTTTAAAACACTTCTTTCCATCTTACTAAAGTCAACTGCATTTCGACTGATGTTCCTACAAATCCAGTCTGTTAATTTTCTGTTGCTTGATAATGCTAACCTCAACTCAGAAAAGTGTTTATTAACTATTCGCACCTTATCTTTATATACTGATTTAAGTGTTTCTATTTCACTTTTTCCAGTATAAGATGAATACACTTTTGTTGCTTCACTGATTTTTGCAATATCTGCTGAGTGTTTAATACAATATGACTTTATTTCATCACATAAGACACTATCTTGAAGCAAGAACTTTGCTGTTTCAAATGTTTCAAAATCTATAAGATCGTATTTTATTATCGCTTGGTATATATCAGGATTGTAAGGACAACAGATAAACGCCTGAGTAAGAATATCCTTTTTATTTTGGACAAGTTTTAAGTTATTCAAGATACCGCTTGAACGAGCCAAATCATACTCTTTTAGTATTCGTGAGTCAAACTGTCCGTTATCCGCTGATTTGTGTAAAAACATTTCAGTAAGTTGCGAAACAAACAAACTAAGCGATTCTGCTACTCTTGGATAATACTTATTAACAAGGACATTGTTTTCTCTTTGCTGTTGTCTATCTCCTGTTGTCTTATTTAATGCAGACATAGCAGATTGAAACTCTCTATTTGCTTGATTTGTTTGTTTTTTTAATGTGCTTGCTTCCATAGCACTGTAAAGCAAAGCCGATGATAAACTATTTGTCCATACTGAAAAGCCCATGCCAGTAATATTTGATGAAGCAGATGAATAAGCACTATTGTATCCAGCTTGCCATTCATTCATAGAATCAATAAGTATATTTCGCATTTCTTCTAATGTTTCATGACATACTTGCTTTAGTTGTAAATAACCTTTATTGTTATAAACTAAATCTTGAAGGGTTATATCATATACATTTTGTTCTAACAGATTTTTTATTACTTTTTCGCCTGCTATTTTCATAGGAGATTCATAGTATGAAAAACTATTTCCATCGTCACTCCATTCTTTTCGCTTCATTTCTGATAATAGCAAAGGCATTAAGTCTTTATCTAACATATGTTCAAAGTAGTTTAAATACTTGATAAAATCCTTTAGCTGATATGGTATGGTATATTCGTTGCCTAAAAATTTTACTAACTTATTCTCCATGCTGTTCCTCCAATAAAAAAGACGCACAACCCGAAGATCATGCGTCAAAAAACACGATACTTCAAACTGTCGCCAAACAATTTACTACATATCTTCATTTCAAAAGTATGCTATAAGAAGTACGCATTTTTATCAAAAATGATAAAAATAGCATAACAAAAGAAATGAAGAAATATTCTATACACTTATTCATTTTGTAGTAAAAAGTTTGGCATAATCATTTTAGCATATCCTCCTGCTTAACGCAATAGAAAATAATAAATATTATATATAAAATACTATTTTTAATAGCAAGTATTGTAATTGGCTTTAACGAGCAAAACACAACGGTATATTAATATTTTTACCCGAAAGATATGTGAAGTTGGTATTTACCTAACCTTGATAGAATAGTAATTAAAATGTGTAAATATCCCCCCTTTTACACCGAAAATTGCACCGAATAAGCCCACAAAAAGCAAAATTAATCTAAAAACAAGCGAAATATCCCTTTATAACACCTCTGTTTTGCTTTTATTTTGCCGCTGATCATGCTTTTTCTGTTTCATAGTCAAATTATTTTCAAATAAAAAAATCAGCTTAGAAACGATTTTAGACGAAAAAAGACTATATATTTTCAGCCTGATTTTTTTGCTCTGCCGCTGTCAGCTTTTTATTTTATCAATACAAATAAATAACATTGCAATAGCTTTAATTTGCTTATATTTGCCCTGTGTTGCATTTTTAGCTAAAATCAATAAAATTAGCTTGAAACAAAAAATAAGCCTATACACGCAAAATAAAGCTAAATAAACGCAATACAAAAGCCCACCTTTTTTGATTAGGTGGGCTTGATTTATATTATTTGTTTATTGGTTGCCGAGAATATAATTGACTGCTTTTTCTGCCTTGCTTGCTGCCGAAACGATAAACCTTTTATCATTCTTTAAGACTCTTAACCAACTTTGAATATAAGCGGTTGTATTTCTGAAAGTCTTTGATGTTTCAAGATTTAACAGATTCATCAATGTTGCCGATCCTATTTCTGCGACAAGCTCTTCTTTGCTGTATTCCTGAGAGCCGAACGCCGCAACACTTGTTATTCTGTTTAATCTTGACTTGTTGCCTGTGCTGTGTGTTATTTCGTGAAAAGCAGTTGCATAAAAGTCATTTATATTCTGATACTGTTTTTTGGTAGGTACTACAACTGAATCAGTAATAGGCGAATAATACGCTTTATCGCTGACAATCTCTTTATAATTGATATGTTCCCTTGTTACATAATCAATTATAAGTTTTTCCGCTGATTCAATGGGCTTAACTTCTGTTTCGTTTGTTGTAAGAGGTGTAACCCCTTCAACATCTGAGATGTGAAACACGTTGTAATACTTCAAAATCGGGATTCCGACAACAACCTTTTCGCCGTCTTTGTTGACTTCCTCTTTTTCAATGATATTCCAGTAAACAACCATTTCAGCTCTCGCACCCTTGCGAATATGACCGCCGAGGTTTTGCCATTGTTTGAAAGTTGCGTATTCTCCGCGATGCTTCAAAAGCATTTGATTCAATAAGCTGTAAGGCTTGCGGCTGATTCTGTTGAATGCTCCACCGCTAATACCTGACCATGTTTTTTCCCATGGGATCAATCCTTTTTCTAATTGATCGATGATCCTATCTGTTATTGTTTGGTAGATATCGAATTTCATAATTTACACCCTTTCAAAAAATATCGTTGAGGTTTGTCTTTAATTAGATTATACACCTATTGGTGAATCAAGTCAATATGGGATATTCACCAATAAGTGACTACACTTTTAGGTGAATGTTTGTAAATAATGTCAATAGACAAACTTCACCAATAGGTGTATAATATAGACAAGATAAGACGAGGGAACGCCCTCAGAGCTTAATCAAATCTATTTTCAAAAGGAGTTTTCACTATGTTGACAAATGAAAAAATCAAGGAACTGAACGCAAAGATCGAAGCCCTCAAAGAATGGGAAGCACTTGCAAAGGAAGCCGAAGCAGAAGCCGAAGCAATCAAAGATGAAATCAAGGCAGTTATGAACGCCGAGGAAACCGAGGAAATGACAGTTGATACCCACATTGTCCGCTGGACTTCTGTTCTCTCAAATCGTTTCGATACAACATCTTTCAAAAAGCAGTTTGGCGATCTTTATAAAGCCTTTACGAAGCAGACGAAGAGCCGCCGCTTCACAATAAGCTGATTAACCCCCATTAAAAGCCCCTCTACCATATCAGGCAGAGGGGCAACAACTGAATAAATTTGACGAACTTAAAGCAACAACCCCTGATGAATATGACTATTCATTTATTCAATACCTGAATAATTGTTTATCTAAAAATGGTTTTCTCGAAGCCGTCAAATGCGGTTGATGATTTGCAACAGCGGTTAGATTAAATAACCGTTGTAACAAGTTATCAACAGATATTAACAACAGATAACAATTTTAAGAAAGAAAGGTGCTATTTATGCCAAAAATTCAAAATGTTGAGATTCCCACCGCTGAAAAAATTAACCTCACCCGTGAGCAGTTGCCTGAATTAGCCGATATTATCGACATTAATGGCGCAAATAATTTATATTATTTCGTGACTGCGTTCAATCCCATTAACGGCGAACTTTCGCTCATTCACTTTGAGAATACTATTCTCGGCAATCCGCTCCAAATCAAGGCAACGGAGAACTTTTTCACATTGTTTTCAAGTCTTTGCCCGGATATTATCTACGCCGACTATGAGTTAAAAAAGATTTCTAACTGTTGCATTACTAAAACAGAATCAGCTATTGAAATCTTGTTTGACTATTTCGATATCATCAACGTAAAAATCATATTGTCGGATTTTATATGATGGGAAGGAGGTGAAAAACATGAATAATAAAGTTGCACCCTTTAACGAAATCGGCAAAAACACATGGGCAGATTTGCTCGATAGTGGATTTGAACGAATCCCGAATGAGAAGCTGGAAAACCTTGTTTCAATCATCGGAACCGTTCCTGCGTTTGATTTTCTTTTTAATGCAGATAACATGGATTCAGATGATCTCGATAATGGAGAATTATGCACGGTATGTTATATACCTTTCGGATTCAGATTTGATAATTTGGTGGAGTTGGTTGTCGCTCCTGCACCCTATGATTCCAAAATCAAATACTTGTACCTGACTAATCGTGACGAAGAAGAACCCCTCAAAACTCCGATTTTCAGTTTTCCGCTCAAAGAAATCGATGATTTCATTTTCAGTAAAGGAGAGGAAGAAATCGAAATCTATTTCCGTTATCGTACATTATCAATCAGCTTGATTCTAAAATGTTTTTACGATGAAACAGAAGAAATATAGTTGATTAAAACAATAGGCTTGCCGCTGCGAAACGGTAAGCCTATTATTCAACAAACGCAAAATTATAAAAAGAGGTTGGAAAAATGATCTTGTATTGAGTTTGGACAATTTAACGCTTATCTGAAATGGTAAGCCCGATAAACTAATGCTCCTACCAACCTACTTGAAATTATCGAAAATACATGATATATTTATAAGTGAAGAAAATAAAACAAAGGGGCGGTTAAGTATGACAGTTGCAGAATTTATAAATATGATTATTAATAAGCAAAACATAACAAAAGCATCTTTATCGGATAAACTAAGCATTAAGCCAAATAATTTACAAAACAAATTGAACCGTGACAACTTCACAAGTCTTGAATTATCGGAAATAGCCGATGTATTAAATATGAATTTGGTTTTTAAAGATAAAGAATCAGGTGAGGAATATTTAATTGATTATCCTGCGGATAAGAAATTTCAGCCTAAACGAAACAATAAAAAAAAATATTAAATTAATATTGCTATATGCTAAATCTTAATTATAATACAAATCAAAAAACGCTTTAGAAATCCGATCGGAAAACTAAAGCGTTTAATTTGTTTTTTCACTCTACAATAATAAGAAGTGGCGTGAACCCCTTAAAGAGCATTTTGTTTTTCCTGATTTTTCAAAAAATCCAAATCGTTTTGAAGTCTGACTTTTGACCAACGTGATTTTGACAAGGTGTGTTGGAGATTTTTAATTCTCAGGTCAACGAGGTAATCAACCTTATTATATACTCTTTCCGATTTAGTGACTTTGAAAATCAAGAAAAGAAATTTAATTCTGAACGACAAAACCAAACTTTTAATCTGATTCATTTTAATCAAACCCCTTTTCAATAGAAAGACAAAAGTATTTATAACCTATGGTATACTTATATTATAATTCCTAAATAGAAATTTGTCAAGCAGCGGCAAAGACGAATATTTGTATCACTTTGGAGGTGGAAATAAAAAGTATCAAAAACTTTTGAAAACCCCTTGAAATTCACTTATAAGTGTGGTATAATCGTGATATGGAAAGTATAAAAAAACACGTTCGTCTTTATTGATACAGAAAGGAGATTATTATGTATTACTTTTACGCGAGGGTATCAACCCCCAGCCAGCGTATGGAACGACAGACCGATGCCTTTATTGAGTTTGGCAAAAATCAATTTGGATTATCAAAGGAAGAAGTAGAAAATAACACCTATAAAGAGAAGTACACAGGAAGAAAAGTGATAGAACGTCCTCAGTTTAAGGAATTACTCAGCAAAGTAAAGACAGGTGATACAATCGTTTTTGATTCTGTTAGTCGTATGAGCCGATCCGCAGAAGAAGGTGTAAACCTCTATCTCAAATTATTTGATAAGAGGATAAACTTGATTTTCTTAAATGAAATGTATATTAACACAGAAACTTACAAATCAGCCCTATCAAATAGTATTGAGCTAACGGGAGATATTATTGATGATGTATTGAATGGAATTAACAGTTATTTGAAGAAGTTAGCCACAAAACAAATCCGACTTGCATTTGAGCAAGCGGAGAAAGAAGTCAATGATCTTAGTGACAGGACTTCTAAAGCCTTACAAGCAAAGAAACGAAGAGGCGAGCCAGTAGGCGGTCAAACTCAGATCGGCACGAAAAAGAAATCCAAAAAAGCCGAAGCTGTTAAACCTCTTATTCTTAAATACTCAAAGGACTTTCACGGACACAATAACGACTTTGAAACCATAGGCATAATAAAGCAGATTACAATTAAAACGCTTGCCCGAAATTCTTATTATCGTTATAAACGAGAGTTAGCCGAGGAAATAAAAACCAAAGACAAGAGCGAAATAAACGAAATACTTAAATCAAAAACAGCATAACCTTCAAGGTGTAGAGCATGATGCAGCTCTACGCCTTATTTTTTTACTTTCAACCTAATAACGATTTACAAAACGCTCATATTTGCCCTATATCGCATTTTTAGAGATAACTAATATAATTTCATTACTACGGCATAAAACGCAATACAAGCTAATTCTCGGCGTTTTAGCGCATATACGGCATTATTAAAGGTATTCTACAACATTTTTCATTGTCATAACGCATTAAATTTGTATTGCTATATCATGCTATTTTATGAATAACACACAAACAAAAGACAAATTAATCTTGTTTTGCAAATAGTAAACAGCAACGGTATTTATAATTCTTTTATAGAATTAAATTCTTTTTAAGCAGAATAAACCCTTGATAATAGGTTACTTCTTGGTTGTTGTGCGTTTTGTACAAATACACGGTGATAATTTGTGCATTTTGCAAATGCAGACATAATACTTGGTTATATGGGCAATAAGTACGGTATTTTACGTTGTATATCTATTAGTTAGCGTTGCCTAACTGACGAATTATACCCGATATATCAATTTTTGTCAATAGTAATAATGCCGAGATTATCACGCTGCAAAACTTGATTTTAGTGATTTACTAATAAGGAAAAGTCTAAAATCTTTCTACGATATATACAAACAGACGCTATATCTTATCTGAGAATTTAGAAATAGTTAATAAATTCAGTTCGATAAAATAGTCTAAATGATATGTTTTTATCGAACTGAATTGCAGAAAAATACAATTTTATGATTTTGACAATTAATAAAAATATGGTTAAGGTAATATTAGATCAAATGAAATTACAACAATAAACAGTCATCACGAAAAAATTGATTATTCATTTTTTCAAAAAAAGTTTTGATTCTTATTTGTTGTTTGAGAATGAAATTTGTATAATAAATTATAACAAGATTTTTCTCAACCCCCTGAGAGAGCAACACGCAGAAAGGATAAGGTGATTCCCATGCGATATTAACAACAGGATATGCGGTCAGAATATCGACATATCGACAACACAAACACTAATGAACAGGAGCGAATAAACATGAAACCAAAAATGAAAAATGGATTTGAAGTCAATAGAACGCTTATCAGCAAACGACGATAAAATGTATAGGGAATTCAAAAATGATTTAATCCTTGAACAACAAGACGGTAAGAAACGAGAAGGAAATTTAATTAAACTGAAAAACAATATTTACAATTACATACGAAATGTTATGAACGCAAAATCTAATGACATTATGTGGACTTGTTATCAATCAACTTGGATTGATAATAACGAGGACGAAGATAAAGCAAATAAAAAGACAAAAGTATTTCATGGTATATTAAAGGGTAAAGGCTATTCACTCCCTGAATGTTTTGCCCCCGTAAACTGCAAGGGAACAAATCAGTATGGCAATCGACACGTTTTAGTATATGCTTGCAATTATTATCTTCAACCTCAAATTAAAAATTTCTTCAAATTTAATGGAATAGAGATAGACGAAGATATGTATTCGCTAAATGCGTTACTTCAATGGATTTGGAGATCAGCTATTAGAAATAATGAACCCATTACTATTTATATTCCCTCTCTTAGAATGAGGACATTGCTTCAAAAATGGTTGAATGGTGAAATTTAATTCTATATAATACCCCCGTCTTTGTCGTTTCGCTACGCTACACGACACGCCCCCTTTAAGGGGCTAAAGAACGTCTTGCTACGCAATCCGTAATTAATCTATTATGGTTTTTAGCACGATTTTTCTTGTAGACCGTGCTAAACTTTGAAAAAAATGGCTTATCTATGCGGTTTTTTGGGGGCTAATCTTAAAGAAAAGAGATATTTTATTATTAATAAAAAAACAAGAAAAATTTATACTTAAAAAAGAAATCTAATGCAAAACTTCACCGCTAAAGCGGCTCATTTTGCTTCAATTCGGGAAAAGAAAATCCTATTAATGGGCAAATATTTTCCACCATTATAAGCTAACTTCTTTCCCGAATTGGACGGATTTGAACGCCTTTAGGCGTGAATAATCCGATAATATCTAATAATAGGGAGTGATTAAGATGATTAAATCGGGAACATTAAGACCGATTATCAATGAATCAATCGAAAAGAAAATAGTAAGCAAAGTAATGATGTTGGTAATGCTCACATACTGCTATTATCAAATCGAATATAAAACTTCAATCAAAGCTGAGATTAAATATTTTCAAAAAATTATTGAGAAAATTAAATCAATACTAAATAAACATGAATCAAAAAGCACTTGTGATTATTATTTTGAAGCTGTACAAGTTGCAGTAGAAGTTAATCAAGAGTTAGCTAAAGATTATTTATTGTCTGCTAATCAATTCGATCAAATTACTAACCTGATTAGCGGTGAATACTGTTATCGGGGCAATTACATTAAAGACAGTTTATTTAAGTTAGTTCATAAAAAACGGAATAGTACATTGTCAAAGAATGAGCTGAAAATGTATATACTTGAAAATGACAAAATAGAGTTTATTCTTGAAAGCCTTGGTTGTCAAAAAATAAGATATGTTTCAAATCCTAAAGGCGATGACTATTATAAATGTACTAATCCAGATGGTAATAATCCCGAAGCTGTTAGAGTTTATACAAATAAATACTTGAATGTTACTAACTTCACAAGGAATTATAGCGACGTAGCAGATATTTTTACTTTGATTCAAGTCAATAAAGGATTGGATTTCGGACGGACTCTAATATACGTGAATCAACTTTTAGGATTAACAAAGTTGACAGACTCAGAATTACAAATGTTGTCTATTGAATCAAATGCAACTAAAACCAAAATTGAGCGTGAAGCGAAAAGTAAAAAAGAAAAAGAAAAGCAAGAAGCCCTTGCAAGATATAAAAAGGCTTTAGATAACAACCGTATACTATATGAATCTGCACAACCTATTTTGACTATGGATTGGTTTAAAGAGGGGATTATTGAACCAACAAGACGGGCTTTTGGTATTCGTCATTTTGATTACGATGGTAAATATGAGCAAATAATTTTCCCGATTAAAGATTGCAATTCAGGCGAAGTTATAGCGTATCAGAGAAGAATGATAATAGACAAAGACGAAGAACAGTTAAGAATTGCAAACGGTCAGCCTAAATATCTTGTTACTGAGGGTTATAACAAAAGTAAAAATGTTTATGGATTATGGGAAAATAAAGAATCCATTGAAAAGGAAAAGCAACTCGTTATTTTTGAATCCCCGAAATCAGTAATGAAAAGATGGACGTTTCAAGATCGGACTGCTGTTGCTATACAGGGACATGATATGTCACAGACTCAACGTGATATTATTGGAAATGTAGCAGCTTCAAGTTTGATTTCTGCTGATATGGAGTGTACATTAACAGGCGAGATAAATATTCCGTGGCACAAAACAGAGGTAATAATTGCGTTTGATAAAGATATAAGCGAAGAAACCGTTTTAAACACTTGTGATTATTTACATAATCACGCATACAGTAATGGATTTAACATTAGTTACATAATTGATAAATGGGGAATATTAAAAGATAAAGAATCCCCTGCTGATGTAGGTATTAAAAAATATAAATTCCTTTTTGATAACAGGATAAAATATAATCCTGCTTAGAAAGATGGTGATTCAAAATAAATTTTCACCTAAAAAAAAGTGTGGTTGCTACCGCAAACTACGCTCATTAAAGAGGATAACACAGCGGCGATGCAAAAACAAACTTGTGATTCTCGCCGCTGAATGAAAAGAGGTAGATAAAAATGATAGATTTATCTAATATTGGTATTGATTTTGAAGATCAAAATAAATGTTTTGAACTTGAAAATAATAGCACAAACAACTCAACTAACAAAATAAATCTTGAAGAATTAGATTTAGAAATAACCCGAAAATGTAATTATAGATGTAAACATTGTGGGCGAGGTGAAGCCCAAAACAAAACAATATCTAAAGAGATAATAGATAGATTGTTTGATTGCATTGATAATACAATAGATAATATTCTAATAACAGGCGGTGAGCCTTTATTGGTAATTGATATGATTGAATATTTTTGCAACAAGCTCTTAAACAGTAAAATAAATGTTTCCATGCTTGAAGTTATAACAAATGGGAATGTATCTGTTGAAGCAAATAATAGATTATTGCAAATTTTCAAAACATTAATAAAACATAAGAATATTATATGTAGCGTAGGTGTTTCCGATGATAAATTTCACGCAGAACAAGATAAATCAGGTGAATATTTAAAGACATATTTGTTTTTTAAAATGTATGAATCATCAAAATTAATTGTTAAATTAAAATCACCATTCGCACAAACGGCAAATCATTTATATCCCCTTGCTATTGCAGGAAACGCAAAAACATTATTCAATAATAGTAACTATAAAGATTATATTGAAAATGATATAACGTTCCCAATTTATAAAGCTGAGTCATATTTATACGCATATGGGCATCGAATCCCGATAATAAATAATTCAATTCCTTGTAGAATATCAATATCGACAAATGGTGATTTAAATTTATATCAAATATGGGAGTATACAGAAAAAGATAAGCATAGCATAGGTAATATTATAAATGATGATATAAAAACAATAGTAAACACATATAACAAACAAGCTCTTGTAGAATGTTACGAAGAAAAAAATTATCGTCAAATTTATAATATGTTGTTAAATTTACATTTGTTTTCCGATGATTTATCAAGTGCAGTAAAAAAAGAATTAACAATTTATAAATACTGTTTTCAAAGGATATTTAATGCAAGAAAAATATTTTTTGAGTTATTCCCTAATATTCCAGTCAAAGCTATTAGAGAGCATTTTAAGCTTATAAGCCTTGATAATTGGATTATGATGTTATATGCAATATATCAACAAGTGTATAAAGGGCAAAAGCGTTTTAACAATAATCTTAATAAAGAATGGTGTAATATTTTTCTATCAATCCTTGAAGATAAAAAAACTAATCTTGGCGAAAAATATAATCTATTTTCGGCAAATAAAGAATATGTAAAAGAATATATGATTTTTCATTTTGGCGATTTATGCAATATATAAAAAATATAGCGATATAAAAAATATAGCGGTGGTGCTGTTTGCGTAGCATCGCCGCTGTAAAGAAAAAAAATAAAGAAAGGACAATTTGCCTATAAGATATTATTTTTGTAAATTGATGGTGAATGTATATGAATGAGAGTAAAGAAATGTTTAGAGAATATCCCGATATTCTACGAATAGACGAAATTCAATCTATGTTGCAGATCGGTAGAAATTCAGCTTATGATTTATTGAAACAAGGGTTGATTAAATCAATTAAGATTGGCAAGAAATATATTATTCCAAAGCAAAGCGTAATTGACTTTGTAGAATCCGCTTGCAATAATTAGTTATCCGCAGTATAATACAGATGATCGGATAGCTGATTATTGCCAAAAAGGAGGTTTACAATGGCAATAACAGTAACAGGCAGCTTGCAAGTTAAGTATAACACTTGGTACGCCGTTATTAATTATAAAGACGAGAACGGCAAACGCAAGCAGAAATGGATTCCAACAGGTTATCCAGTAAAAGGGAATAAAAAACGTGCAAATGAAGTATTGCAAGCGAAAATAAAAGAATATAACAATAAGAATGTTAGTTTTTTTACAAATATCACTGTAGCCGAATACTTCAAATCATGGTTAGTGCGTATAAAAGAAGAAGTAAGACCTAATACATATCGCTCATATCTCGGCAATATGACAAATCATATTATCCCGTATTTTGAGAGTAAAGGTATTGAATTGCAATCGTTAAAGCCTGATGATATTACAACGTATTATGAATACAAACACAAGAATACTGAGTTATCAGGTAGGACGTTGAAACATCATCATCAAAATATCAGTAAGGCATTAAATGATGCTATTGCAAAAGGGTATATTTCTTTTAATCCAGCGAGTTACGCAAAGACGATCAAAGAAGAACGTTTTAATGCAGAGTTTTTGAACGACAATCAAATACAAGAGTTGTTATCTTTGTTAGAAGGTAATCCTATAAAATTGGCTGTTGAGTTGTGCTCAATTTATGGCTTCCGCAGAAGTGAAGTGTTAGGGCTGAAATGGCATAATGTTGATTTTGAAAACGAATCAATACGGATTTGTGAAACCTTACAACAATCAACTAAAGCAATAACAGGCACTACGAATTTTACGGCTGATACAAAGACAGAGAGTAGCAATAGAACTATGCCTATGACAAAAAGAGCAAGGGAGATTCTTCAAGAGCAGAAAGAGCGACAGAAAACAAATCGTAAGTTGCTTGGTAACGCTTATATAGAGAATGACTATGTTTGTACTTTCGATAATGGCAAGGAGATAAC
Source organism: Lachnoclostridium sp. MSJ-17 (assembly GCF_018918205.1). GTDB lineage: Bacteria > Bacillota > Clostridia > Oscillospirales > Acutalibacteraceae > Ruminococcoides. Next base: position 22,085 of record NZ_JAHLQB010000106.1, read on the forward strand.
ACCTAATTATTTATCGAAAAATTTTCACAAGGTTATTGTAAATAGCGATTTACCGCAAGTGAGATTACATGACTTACGGCATAGCAGCGCAACAAATTTGTTATCGCAAGGGTTTAGTGTGGTGCAAGTAGCCGATTGGTTAGGGCATAGTGAAAGCACAACCACATTAAGATTTTACGCTCACGCTGATAAATCCTCTAAAATGGCTATTGCTGAAGCTCTTAACAGTGTTTGATTGTTAGATGAAATTAGATGAAAATAAACACCATTGGTTAGATTTTCGTTAGATATTAGGGGTATAGCACAGTAAAACAGAGTAGCCAAAACAAAAAGAAACACCCCGAAAATGGCTTGTACAGTGCCTTTTCGAGATGTTCTTGATGGCAGGGGCAGAAGGACTTGAACCCTCGGCACGCGGTTTTGGAGGCGATGGAAAAGGCTCAAAAACGTGTTAAACAAGCCGTTTTTGAGCCATTCTTTCGGTATTGAAAAAGCATCGGCAGAGTTTTGATGCTCTTTTGATGCTATTGGTTATTCTGTAAAAGAAAAATAGCACACAGCAGATGCTCTTCATGTCAAAAATTGCGATGCCTAATCAAAGATAAAGCCTTGTATTTCTTGATCAGCTCCGCTTTGATTTGTTCAAGCGTAATTTCACCGTTGTCCCACTGCGAGGACATACGCCTTGTTTCTTCGGAGACAGGAACGCCCTCAATGCTGTTGATCGCATAGGCGGTTTTTTCGGCGCGCCTGCGTTTAGCTATTTCTAATGCAGTCATTGACGCGACTTCCTCTCTGATTTTATTGTACTCGAATCGGAAGGAGTAGTCAAGTCATTTTTCCTAACCGCTACCAACAATTTCACGTAGAAATAGTTCTGAAAAAGACTGGACTTTCCGGATTTCTGTGGTATCCTGTTGTGCTAAAGGAGGTACCGATATGGATACGATTAGAGAGCTGTACTACGGCAATGTCCATCCGTTCGAGCGTGATATCAAGAAGGACAGTGAGAGCGACAGGCTCGCTAAGCTGGTGCTCAGGCATGACGCTGCGCTCAAAGCAACCATGAATGAAAACGAGCAGGAATTGTTCGGCAAATTCAAGGACGCCGTTACTGAGCTGAATTGTCTGAACGAATGTGAGAGCTTTATTAACGGCTTCCAATTGGGCGTAAGGTTGATCGTAGAAGCACTGCACACGGAAGAATAACCTAAAACGCAGCTCTTGAATACGGGGCTGCAACTCTATTGATGACAAACAGTTTTTCGCCCCTGTTTCGCCGAGTATCGCCCTGTGTGCGATTTGTTGGGAAAAGCAGAGCAAGTACCCGACCAAGAGCGTTTGCGCGGTGTCGGCGATTTTTGAGCGTAGAGAAAACGAAAACAAGGAATGAAATGTTTGAAAGATATTTTTTGCCTTAGTAGGATTTATAGAAAAAATTGTTGTCATATTCTAGGGAAAGGGAGCTGTTCTATTATTTCTTCCATAATACAGTAAGCTCCGACTACAGTGTTATACTTTTTGATTTCATTTTCAGATATCAAACTTATTTTTGCTGCTTTCTCGGCGATTCTGTTTAATAGCTTTTGTAGAAGTTTGTGATTATTCGTTATTGAATATACTCCCACCAAAAGAATATAAGTCATTAACTTGGAGTATTGAAAACACATTGTAGCAAATATTTCTTCAGTATCAATGGTTGTAAAACAACAAGATGGTAGTAGCTTTGCAACCAATTCTGAGAACTCAATAATATCACTTTCAGAATAATCATTATAAAAGGCTTTGAAATGTTCATTATCTTTCATTATTGATTCAAAAAGCTTTTTCTTGCTCTTTGAAAAAGATAATCCATTTGGCTCCTTAAGCGCATAGAGATTCCCGTATTTGATAAAAAAATCTTTTGCTTCCGGATATTCATGAATAATTGATTGGAGTCTATTTTGGCTAAAAAAATACGAATTAACACCGCTTGGGGATTTGTTGTTATAATGAACGAATCCTTGACCTTTATGTTTCAAATCTAAACGAATGCAGTATGAATCATAGTTTGGGTATCCGTACAACAATTGTATCCTAGTTGTTCTGTCTTTTCGAGTTCGCTTTTCAGGAATATCTGAATATTGCATTGGTAATAATTCTACTTGTGCAGCTATAAGCCAAGCATTTTGCAACATACCCAAAAGGTGCTCATACATTTCATTGGCAATTTGCTTAATAGTGCCATTGAAAAAAATAGAATGTTTAATAATTTGAGTTGATAGAATTAAATAAACTGTATGTACTCTTGTTTTTATTTCAAATTCAAAAGAACGGTAAAGTATAGGTAAACAATTGTATATATAATCGCTTTCATTTGTAAGCACATTTTTTGCTTCATCCACTTCGCATAAGAGTATAGTTTCTATAGTTTTTAGGAGTTCAGCGGGTGAAAATGTGTTATTCCCGAAAACAGAGTATTCCAAAGAAAACAGATTTTGCGATACGCTTTCAAAAACAGAAGAGAATGAATTCAGCATATTGAATCTATCTATACAGTAATTAAAACAACGATAGTTTTCAATGATTGCTTCTTTTTCGGTCGAAAGCGATAAATGATTTAATGCTTTGTAAATCCAAACAGCTTGTAAAATGCCATAAAACAAATCCGCACTGGAAGAATCATTTATTTCAATGATATCTTTTCCAAAAGCCACATAAAAAGGGAGAGCTTCGCCAGAATACATATCAAGAGCCTTATTAAGAAGAGTGTCATCTACCTTCAACAGGGATGAAATAATGCCGATATCATCTATGGCTATTGGGTAAGATTTGATCAAGCTTGCAGAAATCGCTAAGTAATAAATAGTTTTTTCGTATGGCGAAAATTCTTCGGCAGAAAAAACAGTTGCATTTATAGTCTTGTCCATCTAACACCTGCTAATATTTGCTGAAAACGTAAAGTTGCTTTATTAATTCTAAAGATTTGTAACGAGCGATAATAAAATACTTTGACCTACGGAGCCATTGTAGTGATTAGGTTTTGTGTATATCCCCTTTTTTGTAAAAGTATAAGTAGAAGAAAAGATAGCCAAATGCAGAGGGGAAGGATAATTCACCTTTGTTTCGCCGTGTATCGCCCTGTGTGCGATTTGTTGGGAAAAACAGGGTGAGTACCCGACAAAGAGCGTTCGCGCGGTGTCGGCGATTTTTGAGCACGTCTCATTTTTGCGGCAGTTAATCAAAGAGTACGCTGTTGATCGCGTTGTTTAGGATTTTCTCCGCGTCGTTTCCGGCAATGTCAAGCATTTCGGCTTTCACTAAATGCGTTTTCGGAATGCCGAAGAAGATTTTTGCGAGGCTCTCGATATAGCCGTAGCTGTAGGTCGGGTCGTAGGGACCGCCGGCGGTGGTGACGTAGTAGAGGTAATTCGCCTTGCATAAGCCGACCGGCAACCCATTTTCGTTATAAGCGGAGACGATACCTGTGACGTAGATGTTTTCAATATAGTTTTTCAGCGGCGCCGGAAAAGACAGATCCCAATACGGCGCGGCGATCACTATCGTATCTGCGTTTGCGAATTGCTTCGCGCAGTCAAACATCTTGTCGCTGAAATCTCCCCGCTCGATCAATTCTGTGCGTCGATTTAGTTTTTCCAAATCGAGCGGACGGAGGTTTTCTTCATAGAGCTTCAGCTCCGTATAGTCCTCACCGAACTTTTGTAAAACCGCTTTCGCTAAACGATTCGTTCTCGATTCTTTTCTCACACAGCAGTTGATATATAGCGTCATATCTTTCATCCGTATTCCTTTGTCGCCATGCGGATAAACCGCTCCAAAACTGTTCTGACTCTATTCTAACGGTAAGCAAATTTTTTGTCAATAGCAATCCGATTGTTTGATTCTGACTTTCCTTGACTTTTTAGATCAGCCGTGTTATAATAAAAACACAAAGATTAACTCGGAAGATTGCAATCAAAATTGAATATGGCAAAACAAAGCCGTGCGAAGGCAAGAGAATTATCTTGACCGACGCCCGGCTTTTTCAATGCCCGAGATTTTCTTTGAAAAAACGGAGGTTACTGAATGTACAAAAGCTACGACGAACTGCCGCTGATGCTGTCGGTGCATGACGTGGCAGAGGTACTCGGGATCTCAAAATCGAGCGCTTATGTGTTGGTGAAGGAGAAGGGATTCCCTAAACTGAAAATCGGCGCGAGAGTGGTGGTTCCGAGAGAAAAATTTATCGAATGGATCAACAAAAATACTTCAAAGTAAAGAGGAAGTGATTGAACAGGCGGTGACAGTATGTTGTCACAGCCAAAGCAAGGTAACTATTTCATGCTGCCGAACAGATCCGTAGGTCAAGCACGCAAAAGAATTGGGTCAGAGGCCACAGATGAATATGAGATTATCATCGGACCACCAAAAACTCTGTCCAGTAAACGCAAGATTCCATTGAACGACACTGCAATAAAAATGATTAAAGATTTGCGTAATGAAGCTTATTTTGGGGAGAACAGTCCACTAATACCTGACGAGAACGGAAAAGTGCTTTCTCCAAATCAGTTTTCCTATAGGTATGCAAAACTCATAAAAGCATGTGGACTAACAAAGACCGGAATTCATTGCTTAAGACATACATTTGCAACTGTTCTTGTGAACGGTCATGAGAAATCTGATGGAAGCAGAGTATCGCTTCCAATTAAGCAGGTTGCAGATTTGCTAGGTCATACGACTACCTGCATTACAGAACGTTACTATGTAAAACGCGAACCAAAACACCTCATTGGGATAACAGATGACTTCTTATTATGATATAATAAACGCACCTCAAAGGTGGTAAAAATTCAAAACAAGGAATAGTGAAAGTATATTCTGTTTTATGGAGTATCTTTCTTTCCTGTCAAATAATGATACGCCAAACAAAGAAGAAAGCTGCTAATCAGCCCGGAGAGTGTTTTGATAAAGGTCGTCTTTCCGGCACCGTTCAGTCCGATCAGACCAACGATTTCATGGTCGCCAAGCTCCAATGAGAAATTGTCAAGTACGTTTTTCCCCGGCGAGTACCACACGTTTAATCTGTCGATGGTCAGAAGGGTTAAGTCCTCCATCTCATCACCTCCGCTTGTTCTTTTCCCTTTTCCAACCAGTATAGGCGCTGAGAAGAAAGGCGATACCCAAAACAGCATACAGTCCGGCAAAGGGACAGTTGTTCTGCACACAGCATACAACAGCGGCAATCAGCCAGATGATACCTACGGCCAGACGTATTACAATATGGCGCATTATTTTTCCCTCCTTAGAAGATTTTTCATATCTTTCACCTCGCTGATAATAAAGAGCCGATGTACTTTGTGATTGCTCACAAGTTCATCGGCTCTGCGTCTAAAGCGTCCGGCTCTTTGATGACTGATATATTTTGTTTTATAAGATTGATCATCGTTTCTTTTTTACACTTGGGGCAAAAAAGCGGAAAGTTTTCAAGTACGGTATCCGGTCTGACCTTCGTACGGGTTTTATTGCCGCAAATAGGGCAAAGCACCCATGTGACTTTATAGTGATTCATATTGTTATCCCTTCTATCAGAAACCCAATAAAGCTCTCCAGCCGGATGTAAAAAACGCGCCTGCAGTCTTTATATAGATGTCTGCTTCTTCTCTTGAAAAATCATTTCTAATGAATTCCACATAGGTACGATATTGATTTCGCATCATAAGCGAAATAGTTTCCTTCTTAATCAAAGGAATGGAGAATCCTTTTTCCCTTAATTCCGGCAAAGTACGAAAAACAATTTGTGTTTCGTAGTCTGCGACACGGTCTACGATGTTTTCATAACGTGTTCCATCCGCACAGCAAATCAGCAGCTTCATACCGTCGAAATTCTCATAGATGAAATCAAGTGTTTCGGAAAAGATTTTGTCCTTGTCCCAAACCTTGTCTGTTTGTTCCAACTCAAACATTTCATCCTTTTCGTTTTCAGCAAGGTGTAGTATTTCTCGTATGCTCTCTATAAGCGGATCAACCAAAGCAGAAAACAGAGCTTCTTTACTATCGAAGTGCTTATAGATACCGGGAGCAGAAATACCCACAGCATCAGCAATCTGCTGCATGGATGTGCCTTGAAAACTGTTTTGCAGGAAAATCCCTCGGGCAATATTCAATATCTTACTCGGCGTATTACCTTTTTTTGCCGGCATGATTGACCTCCGCAACGGTATTGATTTGATAAGTTAACACCATTAACCTTTGTCCAATATATCATGTTTTTATAAAATTGTCAAGAATTAAAGTTTAGATATATGATTAGATCAGATGAATATTGACATGATGCATAAAAATTCACGTATTATTTTGTTTGAGGTTACGCGATTAACCTATTGAAACATCAGTATCTTTATCTTATAATCTCATTGAAAGACTATATTCGGAGAGATGTTTATGCGGTCAAATTCATTCGTAAAATCGGTAATTAAAATAGCCATCCCTGTCGCTCTTCAATGTATGCTGCAATCTTCATTTAGTATTGTTGATCAGGTAATGGTCGGTAATTTGGGAAGCACAAGTGTCGCCGCAGTAGGCATTGCCGGAAAGCTTTCATCCCTCTACGCAGTGGTTATCGGAGCGGTTGTTTCAGTGGCAGGAATAATGATTTCACAGTATATTGGTGCAAAGGACGAAAAAGAGGTGAACCGCAGCTTTTGTCTTAATACTTCTATTTCAGTGATTATTGCTGTAGTATTTATGTCAGCGTGCCTGTTACTTCCGACTCAGTTAATGGGACTTTACTCAACTGATAATCAGACGATAAAATCTGCGTCTGAATATTTAACGATTATTTCGTTCGGTTTTTTACCTTATGCAATAGATATGCTGATTTCTACTCGCTTGCGATGTATGGATAAAGCGGTTTTGCCGTTAATATTCAGCATTATTTCGAATGCCGTCAATACCGGCTTGAATTATGTATTGATTTTTGGAAAATTTGGAATTGCTGCTATGGGAGTTAACGGCGCAGGTATAGCGACAGTTGCTTCTCAGCTTTTTAATACGCTTTTGTTGATAATAAGTTTGATTGTTGTATGCAGAAATAAAAAAATAGAATTCACTTTTTCCGTAAAGCTTACAAAAATGACTTATGGAAAATATGTTGCTATACTTTTACCGATTCTTGTAACCGAATTTATGTGGAGCTTAAGTGAGAATGTGTATGCTTCTATCTATGGACACATCGGTACACTTGAATGTGCCGGAATGACGCTTACATATCCGATTCAGGGCTTGATGATAGGAGCACTCAGCGGATTGGCACAAGCTTCCGGAATCTTAATTGGCAAAGAACTTGGTAGGGGAGAGTTTGATTCTGCTTATAAAAAATCAAAAAGTATGATATTATATGGATTCATCGGGTCATGTGTACTGTCTGCTGCTTTGATGTATCTAATGAATTTTTATACTGATACCTACAATGTTGAAAAAATCGTAAAGCAGACCGCACAGCAGATATTACTGGTATTTGCAGTCGTATCGCCAATAAAGGTGACAAATATGATTCTTGGCGGTGGTATAATTAAAAGCGGCGGACAAACACGAGTGGTCATGATTATCGAGTTAATCGGCACATGGGGAGTAGGCGTTCCACTTGCGCTGTTAAGTGCCTATGCTTGGAACTTACCTATCCCGATTGTATATTTTATCCTTTCAATGGAGGAATGTGTGCGTTTGATATTGACATGGATTGTTTTTATAAGAAAGAAATGGATGAAAAAGATTTGAAACTTATTAAGGAAAAGATTAAAAGGTTAAATTCAAAACATATATTTAATCTGTCAAATGTACGGCTGTTACTGATGATTATTATTACAGCATTATTATGGATTGTGCTGTTAAAGCTCGGCATTGCAAGACCAAGATGGTGAGGTGATGATATGGATAAAAA
>NZ_JAHLQB010000088.1 GCF_018918205.1 Lachnoclostridium sp. MSJ-17
GGTGTGAATATCGTAGATATCGCTGCGGCTACTGCGCCGAGTACAAACCATAGTGAAACCAATTGTGTGGTGGACGCTTCAACGACAGCCATTACGATCGCGAAGCCAATCCATATAAAGGGCATATATTTTTCCATTGTTCGACCTCCTTCACTATAGTTTAGCATATTGTTTGCGCCACGTCAAATAATTTTTGTGCAAAATACATTTGCCGTTTCGTATATTATATGCTATAATAATCACAGATATTAAATTTTTCGGAAACAAGGTGAGTTTTATGGCGTTTGATACCTTTGACGAGGGAATCGCTCCCGGCGGACTGAGAAGCAAGCACGAAATCAAGGTGCTTATGTGTTACCTGTTTAACAGCGTTAAGGACAAGATGTCCGAAAGCGTGATCACCGAGGCTATCCGCGAATATGAGCTTGCCAACTTTTTTGAGGTCAAGGCGGCGTTCGACGAGCTCAAGCGCAGCGGAAACATTACAGAGGACGAGATCGTCGACGGAGAACAAACCTACAGGCTGACCGAAAACGGCAGGCTTGTCGCCGAACAGCTCGAGAGCACTCTCGTATACTCCGTAAAGGAAAAGGCTCTGCGCTGCGCCGTTGAGCTGCTCGCCGAGAGAAAAACTCTGCGCGAGAACTTTGTCGACATAGTCAAAACCGACGACGGATTTCAGGTCAACTGCCGCGTTTCGGGCGGAGACGCCGATTTGTTCTCCTTCTCGCTCTACGCTCCCGACAGAGAAATGGCGGAGATGATGAAGCGCAGCTTTCTGAGCTATCCCGTTACCGTTTACAAAACCATGCTCGCGCTGATGACAAAAAACCGCGAGGCTATCGACGACGCGCTTGAGGATATCTATTCCCGTGACTAAAAAAACAAATTAAGCGCGAGAAGCAGCGTCACCCCGGGTATTCCTCCTATCACGGAGGTCAGTACCGACAGCAGACTGACGGGTATGTACACGCCCGTGAAGCCCGAGGTGAGGTTTATTGCCGTCAGCGTACCCGCACCCAGAGCCATGCTTAACAACGCCCGTCTGAACGGGCGTTTGTTTTTTGCCGCAAAATGCAGAAAGGCGAACACAATGAAGGTCGCGAAAAAAATAATGACTATTCCCCACCATGGCATATGAACATCTCCGATTCGTAAGATAAAAAAACAGACCGCCGGATTCCGACGGTCTATCATATGCTCTGATTATTAAAATTATTCTATCAGCCGAGAAGGTTGAAGTAGCTGAGCACGTTAAGAGCGATTACAAACAGTACAAATACCGCAGCAAACACCTTTGTCCAGCGGGAAAGAAAAGCGTCGATCGAACGAGCCTTGTTCTTTGAGAAATAGGAATCCGCAGCGCCGGTAACAACACCGATGCCCTGCTGGTTACCTTCCTGAAGAATAATTACTACAATAATTGCGATGGATACAATCGCGAGCAAGATGCCGAGTACAATACCCCAAGCGTTCATAACTATATCGTCCTTTCATTTTGCGGGTCTGCCGCTGTTCTGCATTATTCAACTTATATATTACCATAAAAATTTTTAAATATCAAGATATTTTTTGAAATTTTTTAAATGAGCGTTAACTGCTCGTCCTTTGAGTCGTCGTTTGTAGGCAGCGCTCCCAGCGCCGGCAGCGATTTTGTGCGGTAACGCTGCGGCTTTGCGAAGGTTCCCTCGGCATACGGCTTTATCTCAAACAGGCGGTGTCCCTTCTTGAGTTTCATGACAGCCACGCCCTGTGTCGAGCGGGTGGTCTTGATCGCCAAAGCGCCCGTGTGAACAAGAAGCATTCTGCCCGAGGACGACTTAAAGAGCACTTCACCGTCCTCGCTGAGCATGAGCATATCCGCGAGCGGACACTTGTCGGAATACGCGCCCGTGAGCTTTTTGCGGTTGGTCTTGGTGGCGTAAACCTCGAGCGGAACCTTGGCAGCCTTTCCGTTCTCAAAACCAAAGAGCAGGATTCCCTTGTAGTCCTTCGTCGCGACCATGTATACCGCGTTTTCGCCCTCGTCCATACCGAGCTTCGCCGCGACGTAATCGCCGAGGACAGAAGCCTTTGTGTCTGAGAACTCGCTCGCCTTTGTCTTGTAGACCTGTGCCTTGTCGGTAAAGAACAGCAGGTCGCAGTTGTTTGAGAACTCGATTTCCTGAGTTATCTCGTCGCCATCCTTGAGCTTGTGGACATTGCTCATGCGCAGCGACTGAGGAGTGATTTTCTTGAAATAGCCTTCCTTTGTGAAGAAGAAGGTGCAGGGATAATCCGGAACCTCCTCGGCTTCCTCGGTGTAGACCGCTGTGTCCTCGTAGATGATCATGGACTTTCGCGGCTGACCGTACTTGTCGGCGACTGCCCTGAGCTCCTTTACTATGATCGTCTTTATACGCGCCTTGCTCTTGAGGATATCGTCGAGCTCGGCTATCTCGCGCTCCAGATCCTCGATGTCCTTTGTGCGCTTTAGGATATACTCGCGGTTGAGGTGACGCAGCTTGATCTCAGCTACATACTCCGCCTGAATCTGATCGATGCCGAAGCCGATCATCAGGTTCGGTACTACCTCGACCTCCTCGTCGGTCTCGCGGATAATTTTTATTGCCTTGTCGATGTCGAGAAGGATTTTTTCAAGACCCTTCAACAGGTGCAGACGCTCCGCCTTTTTTGTGCGGTCATAGAAGGTGCGGCGCTTGACGCACTCTATGCGGAAGGCTATCCACTCGTCGAGCAGTTCCTTTATTCCGAGAACACGCGGAACTCCGGCGATAAGCACGTTGAAATTGCAGGCATAGCTGTCCTCGAGCGTCGTAAGCTTGAAGAGCTTTGCCATAAGCTTGTCCGGGTCGGTGCCGCGCTTTAGATCGATTGTGATTTTGAGACCGTCAAGACCCGTTTCGTCGCGGATATCTGAGATTTCCTTGACCTTGCCCTGCTTTACGAGGTCGATGATTTTCTCAATGATGACCTCGCAGGTTGTCGATGCGGGAATCGAGAGAACATCAATGCAGTTTGCGCTCTTGTCATAGACATACTTCGCGCGAAGGCGGATACTGCCCTTGCCCGTTTCGTAGACCTGAGTGAAAGCCTTTTCGTCGTATATTATCTGACAGCCTCCGCTGAAATCGGGAGCCGGCAGAGTAGATTTGATATCGTGGCCGGGGTCGCGGATAAGCGCCGCCGTTGTCTCGCATATCTCGCTGAGATTGAACGAGCAGATGTTTGAAGCCATACCGACGGCTATACCCGTGTTTGCGTTTACGAGAACCGACGGATAGGTCGCCGGAAGCAGAGTCGGCTCCTTCATGGTGTTGTCGTAGTTGTCGACAAAATCCACGGTGTCCTTGTCGATGTCGCGGAAAAGCTCGTTACAGATAGAAGCGAGCTTCGCCTCGGTGTATCTGGAAGCCGCCCACGCCATGTCGCGGCTGTAAAACTTACCGAAGTTGCCCTTTGAGTCGATATACGGGTGAAGCAGAGCCTCATATCCGCGCGAAAGTCGAACCATAGTGTCGTAAATCGCGGAATCGCCGTGAGGATTGAGCTTCATAGTCGCGCCAACGATGTTGGCGGACTTCGTGCGCGCGCCGTTCAATAAGCCCATCTTGTACATGGTAAAAAGCAGCTTTCGGTGCGACGGCTTGAAGCCGTCGATTTCCGGAATCGCTCTGGAGAGAATAACGCTCATTGCGTAGGGCATGAAGTTTTCGCGTATCGTGGAAACTATCGGCTGCTCCACTACCTCGCCGGCGCCGTTGATAACTCCCTTTGTCTTGGCAGGCTTCGGAGCTTTGGTTGATTTTTTTCTTGCCAATTTTACTTCCTCCTCAGCTTACGTCAAGATTATCGATGTATTCGTTTCCGTGCTCGACAATGTAATCCTTGCGCGCCTGCAGATTGTTGCCGATGAGAATGTCAAAAATCTCGGCGGTCTGAGCCGCGTCGTCGGGCATTACCTTTATCAGACGGCGTGTTTCGGGATTCATTGTGGTTAGGTTCATCATATCGGGCTCGTTTTCACCGAGACCCTTGCTGCGCTGTATCGTGAACTTCTCCTCGCCTATCTGCTCGATGAATTTATCCTTCTCGATCTCGTCATACGCGAAATACACCTCGTTTTTGGTGGTGATTTCGTACAGCGGAGACTCGGCGATGAACACCTTGCCCTCGTGAAGCAATGTCGGCACAAGGCGGTAGATCATTGTCAAAAGCATGGTGCGGATATGGAAGCCGTCGACGTCGGCGTCGGTACAGATGATTATCTTGTTCCAGCGCAGGGCGTCCATGTCGAAGGTCGCAAGGTGCTTGTTCGCCTTGGACTTGACCTCTACGCCGCAGCCGAGCACCTTGAGCAGGTCGGTGATTATATCGCTCTTGAATATGCGGTCGTAATCGACCTTGAGGCAGTTGAGGATCTTGCCGCGGATCGGCATTATCGCCTGAAAATCAGGGTTCCTCGCCTGAACGCAGGCGCCCTTCGCTGAGTCGCCCTCTACGATAAATAATTCTCTTACGGAAATATCCTTGCTGCGGCAGTCGACAAATTTCTCGACGCGGTTTGTCATGTCGAGGTTGCCTGAGAGCTTCTTTTTTATGTTAAGACGAGTCTTTTCGGCGTTTTCGCGGCTGCGCTTGTTGACAAGCACCTGCTCGGCGATTTTCTCTGCCTCGAGCGGGTTCTCGATGAAATAAATCTCAAGGCTCTGTCGCAGGAAGGCTGTCATAGCGTCCTGAATGCCCTTGTTTGTGACCGCCTTCTTGGTCTGGTTCTCGTAGGAGGACACGCTCGAGAATGAGGAAATCACGCAGACAAGGCAGTCTTCAACATCGTCGAATTTGATCTTGCCCTCGGACTTGTTGTATTTATTGTTATTCTTTAAATAATTGTCGATCTGATATACAAACGCGTTGCGCACCGCCTTATCGGGAGCGCCGCCGTATTCGAGCCAGCTGGAATTGTGGTAGTACTCGGTGGCATTGACCTTGTTTGAAAAGGCTACGGCGATGTTCATCTTGCACTTGTATTCGGGCTTGTCGTCGCGGTCGCGGGTCTTGACCTCGGTTTCCCAGTGCTGAACGGTGGTAAGTCCGTTTTCGCCGATAAGCTCCGCTACATGGTCAACCACTCCGTTCGCGTAATTGAAGGTGGTAGTTTCAAAGGTCCTGCCGACCTGATTGCGGAAGATAAACTCCACGCCGGCGTTGACTATCGCCTGACGCTTCATTACATCAAGAAAATACTCTGGCTGAATATCGATGTCGGTGAACACCTCGAGGTCGGGCTTCCATGTGATTTTTGACCCCGTATCGCGCTTTGAGTACGGCTCCTTTTTAAGGCCGCCGATGTTTTCGCCCTTCTCGAAATGCAGAGAGTAGCGGTAACCGTCGCGGCGGATATCTACGTCCATGTACTGTGAGGCGTACTGAGTCGAGCACAAGCCAAGACCGTTCATGCCGAGAGAAAACTCATAGCTCTCGCCTTCGTTATTGTTGTACTTTCCGCCCGCGTACATCTCGCAGAACACCAGCTCCCAGTTGTAGCGTTCTTCCTTCTCGTTGTAATCAACGGGAATGCCGCGACCGAAGTCCTCTACCTCGATCGAGCCGTCAGCAAAACGGGTTACGACAATTTTTTTGCCGTAGCCCTCGCGCGCTTCATCGATTGAGTTGGAAAGGATTTCGAATACCGAGTGCTGACAGCCCTCAAGACCGTCTGAGCCGAAGATTACCGAAGGGCGTTTTCTGACCCTTTCGGCGCCTTTCAGCGTGGTGATACTGTCGTTGCCGTATTCGTTCGTCTTTTTTCTTGCCATTACAAATACTTCTCCTATTTTTCTGAGCGCAGCTTCTTGATTTTATCTCTGAGATACGCCGCGTGCTCAAATTCGAGCAGTCTCGCGGCTGCCTTCATCTCCTTAGTCAGGCTTTCAATGAGCTGCTGACGCTGAGCCTTGGTAAGCTTCTTTGTATTCTTGAACTCACTGTCGGTGTGAGTGGAAATTTCGATTATGTCGCTGACCTTCTTGACGATCGTCTTTGGAACGATGCCGTGTTCCTCGTTGTAGGCGCTCTGGATCTCGCGGCGGCGGTTTGTCTCCTCGATCGCCACACGCATAGACTCGGTGACGCTGTCGGCGTACATGATGACCGTGCCTTCGCTGTTTCGCGCGGCTCGTCCGACGATCTGGATAAGCGAGCGCGTGCTGCGCAGAAAGCCTTCCTTGTCGGCGTCGAGAACAGCGACGAGAGATACCTCCGGAATGTCGAGACCTTCGCGCAGAAGGTTTATTCCGACAAGCACGTCAAACTCGCCGAGGCGCAGATCGCGTACGATCTCCATGCGCTCGACGGTGTCGATATCGTGGTGCATGTACCGCACCTTGATTCCCATTGTTTCGAGGTAAGAGGTCAGATCCTCAGCCATCTTCTTCGTGAGGGTAGTTACGAGGACGCGCTGCTTCTTCTCTGTGCGCAAATTGATTTCGGACACAAGATCGTCGAGCTGTCCCTCTGTCGGGCGGACAGAGATCTCAGGGTCGAGAAGTCCCGTGGGTCTGATGATCTGCTCGGCTACTGTCGCGCTCTTTTCAAGCTCGAAATCACCCGGGGTCGCGCTGACAAACACCGCCTGATTGACGCGCTCATAGAACTCGTCAAAGTTGAGCGGGCGGTTGTCGTATGCTGAGGGCAGGCGGAAGCCGTAGTCGATAAGGCTCTTTTTTCTCGCTCTGTCACCCGCGTACATACCCCTCACCTGCGGGAGCGTCACGTGGGATTCGTCGACAATGAGCAGGAAATCCTTCGGGAAATAGTCGAGCAGCGTGTACGGAGACGAGCCCGGCGCTCTGCCCGAAAGTATCCTCGAATAATTCTCGATGCCGGAGCAAAAGCCGATTTCCTGCAGCATTTCCATATCGTAGCGCGTGCGCTGTTCAATGCGCTGCGCCTCGAGCAGCTTGCCGTTTTCGCGGAAATACAACAGTCTTTCCTCGAGCTCGCGCTCGATTTCCGCGAGGGCGGTCTGCATCTTATCCCTTGACACGATATAGTGCGACGCGGGATATATCGCCGCGTGGCGCAGAATAGCCTTGAGCTCGCCGGTGAGCGGATTGATTTCAGATATGCGGTCAATCTCGTCGCCGAAGAATTCTACGCGGATTATTGAGTCATTGGAGGACGCGGGAAAAATCTCGACTACGTCTCCTCTGACTCTGAATTTATTTCTTATAAAATTGATGTCGTTGCGCTCGTATTGCAGCTCAACGAGCTTCCTGACAAGCTCGTCGCGGCTTTTTTCCATTCCCGGGCGCAGAGAGATAACCATGTTGCGGTAATCGATCGGGTTGCCGAGGCTGTAGATACATGACACGGACGCGACGATGATAACGTCCCTGCGTTCGGAAAGCGCAAGCGTCGCGCTGTGCCTGAGCTTGTCGATCTCGTCGTTTATCGAGCTGTCCTTTTCGATGTAGGTGTCGGTCTGAGCTACATACGCCTCGGGCTGGTAGTAGTCGTAGTAGGACACGAAATACTCGACAGAATTCTCGGGAAAGAACTCCTTGAACTCGCTGCACAGCTGAGCCGCGAGGGTCTTGTTGTGCGCGAGGACAAGAGCCGGCCGGTTCATACGCTCAATGACGTTTGCCATTGTAAAGGTCTTGCCGGAGCCGGTGACACCGAGCAGGGTCTGCTCCTTGTTGCCCGCCTGAATGCTCGAAACGAGCCTGTCGATCGTCTGAGGCTGGTCGCCCGTTGGTTTGTACTTTGAATGAAGCTTAAAATCCATAACTTATATCAAATCATATTCACGCAGCGAGACATACTCGTTGTCCGCTACAATAAAATGGTCGAGAAGATGAACTCCGACGGACGCAAGCGTGCTGTCAAGCAGCTTTGTCACGTCGATATCCGCGCGGGACGGAAGCAAGGAACCGCTGGGATGGTTATGAGCGACATATGCGGTTCTCGCGTTGTGGCGGATAGCCAGATCAACGATTTTGCGGAGCGGTAGATCCGAGGAATTCACCGAGCCCTTGGCTACGATGTCAAGGTACAGGATCCTTCCCTTTGCATTGCCCAGAAGAAGCGCAACCGCCTCGCTGGTTCTTCCTATAAATTTGCGCGTCATGACCTCGCCCACCGTTTCGGGGTCGATAAGGTTATTATCCGACTTTTTGGACTCGGTATACAGGCGCGACATCTCGGGAAGCAGCTTTAGAAGCGTCGCGGCGCTCTCTGAAAGTCCGAAATCCCTCTGCAGCTCGTCTATCGGAGCGTCGCATACTCCGCTGATATTGAGATAGCGTTCGAGCAGTCTGTGCGCGAGCGGATTTGTGTCCTTACGCGGAATCGCGTAAAACAGGTACAGCTCAAGCGCCTGATGCTCCTCAAAGCCGTCGAGACCGTTTTCGATAAAACGGCGTCTTATACGCTCTCTGTGTCCCGAATGCTCGGATTTCTTGTTATCTCCCATTATTATTCACCGTTATTCGTTCTTAACACCGTACTGCTCGTAGTAGGCGTCGATCGCCGCCTTGAGCTTGTCGTCGATGACAACTCTGCCCTTGTACTCCCTGTTATAAAGATGCTCGACAACCTCCGCCATGGTTACGATAGCGGTGGTCTTTAAGCCGTAGGTCTCCTCGATTTCCGCAAGCGCGCTCTTTTCGCCCTGACCTCTTTCCATACGGTCAACGGAAACCACAAGACCGATGGGATTTACATCGCCCTGAGCCTTGATGATAGGGAGAGTCTCGCCGATTGAGGTTCCGGCGGTCGTTACGTCCTCGATAATTACGACCTTGTCGCCGTCGTTTATGGGGCTTCCGAGGAGAATTCCCTTGTCGCCGTGGTCTTTGATTTCCTTGCGGTTGGAGCAATAGCGGATATCGGCGCCGTACTTCTCGCTGACAGCGATAGACGCAGCGACGGAAAGCGGGATACCCTTGTAGGCAGGTCCGAACAGCACGTCAAAATCAAGTCCGAACGCGTTGTTGATTGCCTCGGCATAGTACGCGCCGAGTCTGCGGAGCTGGGCTCCTGTCCTGTAAAAACCGGTGTTTACGAAAAACGGGGTTTTTCTTCCGCTTTTTGTAACAAAGTCGCCGAATTTCAGCACCTGACAATCTACCATAAATTCAATAAATTCCTTTTTGTACGCTTCCATAACAGACCTCCATAAAACATCAAATATTTGTTTGATTGTTGTTAACAATTTATTTTACCACAAGATATTGATTTTGTCCACAGAATTTACATTTATGTAACCGAATATATTGTGTTTCAGGATTTGAAATTAAAAAATCGGCTGAAAATACCTGTTGACTTTTTCGAACGCCCGTTCTATAATATAAGCAACAAGCAAACATGCATTCGATTCTTGAGATGATACTATGAAAAAATATATTCGAATTGACGCGATTTTTGAACGCGACGGAACTATGCTTCCCGTGCGTATTATCTGGGATAACGGCGCCGAATACCCCATAAGCGAGGTAATCGACGTGAGGTATTTCAAGCCCGACATCAACGGGGCGACAGGCATTAAATACACCTGTATTATTCTAGGAAAAATCAGGGAGATATACTTCGACAGCATGAGATGGTACGTTTCCGGGTAACAAAAAACTCCCGCCGGAGCGGGAGCTGCGAAGTTATTGTTTTTTCGCGATGCCGAGAATTTGCTTTGTCGGGAACGAGAATACCGGCAGCGAACACAGGAGCACCAGTCCGACGGCAATAATAAGATAAATGACCGTCGCCGCTAAGCTGCCTGTGAAGCGCTCGATGCGTTCGTAGACATGAAGCTCCTCGAAAATGATAAGGAAGCTCCTGTGCCAGAAATAAATCTGGAGAGTCTTTGCGCCGATGCCCGAAACATAGCCGAGGTTTTTGTTCGGCAAAAGGCAGATCAGGGCAAGGCTGACGCCGATACCGATTATGTACGAGACGATTCTGTACAGCGGTCCGAGCATTTGTCTGCTGTCGAGAGCGGTATAGCGGTTCCTTCCAGTGAATATAGGTCTGAATGAGAACAGGAACTCGCGGTGGAAAAACAGCAGGAACAAAAACGCCGCGAGACAGGCAGCCAGAAACGCCGCCGCGATGATTTTGAACTTCTTTTTATTTAGAAAGCGGTAGAGCTCTACGGGGTCGAGGTAATAGCCCAGAAGGAACACCGGGAAGAATACGGCGATGCGCATGAGCGCAAACTCGTCGCCGAGATTTCTGTCGAAGCCCGCCATAATACCGACGAGAAGCGCGAAAAGCATGACGAATTTTCCGTCAAACTTGCGGAACGCCCAGACAAGGGCAGTGAACACAGCCATCGCCCACATGAACCATGTATAGGTGTCGTAGATCTCGAAGGTCGCGTATACCGGCGGAAGTCCCGTGCACATCCGGACTACCGCGGTGATCATGCGAAGCACCAGACCGATGAGCACAAACGCGAGAACCTTGTATTTCGGGAATTTGGTCTCGGCGTTCATGGGCTTGAGGAAAAGTCCGCTGACAAAGAGGAAAAGCGGCATATGGAATGAGTAAATCATCACATATAAAGCCTTTTCGAGGGTGTAGCCGTCAAAATCGGTCATGTAGTTGACTGCGTGGCCGATGACAACAAGGATTATCGCTAGACATTTGACGTTGTCATACAGATAAATCCGTTCCTTCGCGTTGGGAATAGTTTTTACTTCCGTACTCAAAATAAAGCTCCTTACTGCTTTGTAAAATAGACGTCGTAGCCGTCATATGTCACAACCATGCACTGTTCGCCGCCCTTTGTGACAATATCGAACTGCGACTGGGTGTCGTCGTCAAAGAGAACGTTGATTTTGTCGCCTGCAAGCTCATATGTACCCGTGTGAGTACCGTCGGTCGGGTCTCCGGCACTGAGCCAAAGCTCAAAGGTACCGTTCGACGAAAAGCTTAGCGAACCCTGATAATTTGAATAATGAGAATTGTAGACCTCGCGGATATCAACCTCGTCGCCGCTTGCGTTATTCGCCGAAGCCGGAATCCAGAGGGTATCGCTGAGATTCACCGAGCCGTTACAAGCCGTAAATACAATAAGGCATATAAGCGCCGCGGCAAAGGCTGAAATGAGCGCTGCTTTTTTCATGGCTCTCACCTACCCGAAATAAACGGTGTAATCGCCGTACTGAATGTTGAATTCAGAAGGTGTGCCGCCGTCCCATGAGGTTACTTCGATGCGCATATTCTTATCGTTGGTATAGGTCGCGTGGATCGTCTTGTCCTGCACTACATAAGCGCCGCGGTTTGACTCGCTCGAGATCAGCGTGTCCTTGAAGGTGCCGTCCTCGTTGAAGGTCAGCACTCCGTCGCTGTAGCCCGAGCCGAATACCTCGCGAAGTGTAGCCGAACCGCCGGTGAGGTTGTCGTCAACCTTGCCGTTCGGAATAAAGGTTGCGTTGAAATAGCTGACCTCTACCCCGGGGTCTGTCGGAACCGCGATATCTACCGGTGTGTCGTCGGTGTGTACTCCCTCGTCGGGAGCGGTGGTCGCTTCACTCTGAGCCTTTGTTGTTTCTTCCGGAGCAGTAGTCTGAGCCTCAGCTGACTGCGTTGTGGGAGCCTCAGCCTGCGTCGTGACCTCTGTAACAGCGGGAGCAGTTGTCTCCTGCTGATTGAAGATCGACAAGCCGCCGTTCATAAAGAAGATCGCCGCTCCGACTATTGCGCCTACGACAAGAATCGCTACAATTATCAAAATAACAAGAGGAGCGTTTGAGCTCTTCTGACTGTGTTTTCCTGCCATTTATTCTTCCCCGCTTTCTTCAGCAGCGTGTTTCATTTTGATCAGAACGCTGCGCTTTATCATTTTTCCGTTAAAATATAAATATTCGTCGCCGTCGGCGGATTCATCGATCTCGAGCTTTCGCAGCTGGTCGGCGGTATCCTCCTCAGCCTTTTTGCGGCGAAGATTTTCAAGCTCTGTGTATTTCTCGCTCAGGCGCTTGTCCACCTTGCGGGTCTGCGCCTCGCGGTCGGTTATCATAACGTACATTCTCTTGTAGATCGCGGAATTAATTATAAACGCCGTGACCGAGGGAAGTATAAACAGCGCTAAAACTGCGGTGACGATCGCAATCGCGACAGGATTTCCGCCGCAGCAAATCAAAAACGACGACGCCACGACAAGCATCAAAAACAAGCCGAAGGTCGCGGCAAGGTTGGATTTAAGCTCGCCGAAGCTCATAAGAAAACCGTTGCGGTAAATCGCCTTCATCGGGAGCTCAAAGCTGACTGTCATCAGAGGAACATGGAAAAAGAAGAACATCAGCATAACGCCAAGCAGAATGCAGAATGCCATCAACACATAAAAGACTGCATTCTCCGCGCCCATGCGATAGTAAAGAGTTATTGAGTAGTATGTAAAGAACGCGGCTATGTAAAACAAAATGCCGTGAACCAGGAAACGCGAAAAGTTTTCCTTGACGTTTGCAAAATAAGTTCTGCACACGTCCACGTCCGTCTCGCCCTTCGCGATGTGAAGCGCAACGCTTACCACGCCCGCGTAAAACGGGAACAGCGGGATCACTGTGAACAGTATTACAAAAAACGAATTGAGCCCTGTCAGGGTATTTATCGCGTAGAAAACCGCGAAAAACGCCGCGGCGGGTATCGCAAATAAAAGATTGGTCAGCAACAGCTTCGGAAACCCGTGAAACAGGTTGCTGAACACCCGCGCGATCGGCAGGGTTTTGTTTTCATTTGCCATAAGTTCCTCCAATATTACCAAAACGCTCCCGCGAACAGGGTCCAGAGGACAGTATCGAGAAGCGAGGCAAAAAATGTCATAATAAGCGCGGATACATACCGCGAGCTGTAGCGCAAAAAACGTTCGCGCAAAATTTCGCCGGGCGGATTTTTAGAAACAAGCAGCCTGAACTGACTTACCGACAACGGCAGAGCGAGAGCCGAAAAGCCCGTGAGCGCAATGCAGAAAAGAAAGGTTCCGGGCAAAAGCACCAGAAGATAAAATCCAAAGCCGTTGAAACCGTTCTTGATTACCAGATACGCCGCCGTAAGCCCTGTTCCGAAGCCCTTGAAAAGCACCGTAAGGAGCTGAAAAGGCAGTCCCCACGGAGCAAGCCCGGACAGATAAACCGCTGTGAGAAAGATAAAATCCGAGGCAAAGCACGCGCTGAATATTCCCAAGGCACTCTTTGTAAGACGAGCCTTCAGGTTAGTCGCAAACAGAAAGTCGAGAGCTTTCAGCATGCCCTCGTCCGTACAGTGAGCGTACGCGGCTCCTAATACAAGACCCAAAAGCAGAACAGCTGCAAAAATAATGGTTATGCCGTTTTTTCTCAATCCGGATACGACACCGGGAATCCTTAAACGCGGACTCCGAACGATCGAACGCGGTTTTTTGAATGAAAATACTATGCCTTTCACTGAAACATTCCTTTCTTTAACTTGTCCGTTAAAGAATATGAGGAATGTGTGTAAAATATTCTTATTTGCCGAGCTCCTCCGCGCGGTCGGTGCACGCCTGCATAGCGTCGCGTACAGCCTCGGTGAAGCCGTGCTCGCGCAGCTTGTTGAGAGCCGCGATCGTCGTTCCGCCCTTTGAGCTGACCTTTTCGATAAGCACGTCGGCGCTGTCGCCGCTCTCTCTGAGCATAGCGGCAGAACCCTCGAGCGTAGCGCAGATAAGGTTCATCGCTTTGTCGTAGTCGATGCCGCAGGATTCGGCATAATCAGCCATAGCCTTGGCAAAAAGATAAATATAGGCGGGGCTTGAGCCGTTGACGGAAATGATCTCGTTCATGTGCTCCTCGGAGATATACTCGCAGACGCCGCTGCCCGCGAAAAGCTCCTCGACGATCTGCTTGTCCTCGTCCCGGATGTTATCAGACGGACAGAGCGCGGAAGCTCCCTTGCCGAGAAGCAGAGGAGTGTTGGGCATGACCCTGACTACGGGACACGCCTTGCCGAGAGCTTTCTGTACATAGCTTATCGAGATTCCCGCGGCAATAGACACAAAGGTCTTGTCCTCTGTTGCCGCGTCCCTGAGCGAAGCGATAGCGTCGGCGTAGTGCTGCGGCTTGACCGCGAGAACGATGATATCGCTTTTCTCTGTTACATCAGCGCAGGAGCCGCAGACCGCGGCTCCAAGCTGTTTCATCAGATTTTGTTTTTCCTCGCTGATATCAAATACATTGATGTTGTCAGCGTTTCCGTTGCGGGCGATTATGCCCTTTATGATCGCGGTCGCCATATTGCCCGCGCCGATAAATCCGATTTTTTTCATTTTATTATCCTTCTTTTATATGCTGAATCCGCTGCTGCGTGAGCAGGAATAGCTGAATCCGTATTTATTGAGCCAGCCGTCGTTCTCATAGTCGCCGTAGAAGAACATCTCCGCCTCGTCGATTCGTCTGTAGAGAAGTCCCCACCAGCAATCGCCCGCGGCGTGGTGCCACTGGAAGAAGTTGGAAACATACTGCGACTTGCTGACGTTGTTGAGGTCGCGGCTGCCCGAGCCGCCGGAAGCTGAAGCGTACTGCGAGTAAATATAGCCCGTAGTTCCGTTGGAGAGCTTGATTTTATACCAGCTCGAATTGTACAGCTTGCCGTCCTCAAAGGTGAACTTTGTGTTCTCGCTCAGCGTAGTGACGACGGAATAGCCCGTGCCCGCGCCGGAACGCAGGTTGACATAATCGTCGTTGACAAAGCCGCTGCCGCCGGATTTGACCGTCGCCGACGAGGAGCCTGTTCCCGTATTGAGCAGAACAGAGCGCAGATCGCTGTCGTTGGTGATCGCGTAAGAACCGACGTTGTACGCAAAGGACACGAGAGAGTCAAACTGCTGCTGGTTGAACTTGACGTCGTTAGAGGTCAGGAAAGCGTTTGTTCTCGTTGTATAGCCGCCCGTGTTGACGGTATCGCAGAGATAGGCGTAAGCCTCGTTGCGTGTGACATTGTTGTAGAACTGCTCGTTTGTGGTGATGACCTTGCCGTAGCCGATCGTGGGATCGGAGGTGATCGCGTCTGCGGTAAGCTCGGGCAGGTAGCCTTCAAATACCGAAATCAGATTGATTACCTCGTCGCTCGCGCGTCTTTCACCCGTGACCGTTGTGGTCTTGTCGGTTGAGTTTGTAACAAAGACCTCTCCCTGTCCGTTGACGGGCGTGGTGAGATATTTATCGTAGTCGACAAATTTTGAATACGCCTTGAACGTCCACTTGCCGGAGCTGTTGAGCTTCTGGGTACCCGACCAGAGGATAGTGCCGGACTCGGTCTTTTCCTTTGAAGCGTTGACGGTGTACGAGGTCGAGCCGTCGGTGACAACAAAGTACACGCCGACGCGGTCGGTATCGGTAATTGCCTTGAAGGTGACGTTCGAGCCCTTCGGCGCGGAGTTCGGAGTCGCGTAAACAAAACGGATATTGTCTCTGCCGATAACCTCGATCAGGCAGGTCGCGGCGCCGCCTGAGGTGTAGGCGGTTATGGTGACGAAGCCGTTCTGCGACTGCGTGTCGACAATGCCGCCGTCAACCGTAGCGATTTTTGTGTTTGACGATTTCCACTTAACGCCCGAGGTTGTGGACTTGAGCAGAACTGACTTGCCGCGGCGCATATTCTCGATGCTTGTGCAGGAGATATTGACGCTGCTGCCCGACTTGACGGTGATATTGCAGCTTGCGGACGAGCTGCCCGAGGTCGCGGTGATTTTCGCGGTACCGGAGCTCTTGGCGGTCACTACGCCGTCTGAGTTTACCGAAGCTACAGAAGAATCGGAGCTTGACCACTTGACCGAGCCGCCCTTGGCGTTGATAGCGAGCTGGTTGCCAGTGTATATGGTTTCTGAGGTTGTCGAGAGGCTGATGCTTCCCGAGGACGAACCTCCGCCGGACGATGAACTTCCGCCCGAGGAGCTGTTCTTTTCAATGGTTATGTAGTCCTTGATGACCCAGCCGGTATCTCCGTCAGATGTCTTGATATTGTACCAGTCGCCGGTGGGCTTTTCACTGACGAGCGTGAACTTCGTGTTTTTGCGCATGCAGGTGATAACCGCGTTGCCGGTACCCGCGCCCTTTCGGAGGTTTACATAGTCCTCGTTGACATAACCCGTCGACGCTGACGAGGAACTGCCGCCGCCCGAACTGCTGCCGCCCGAGGACGACTTGTCGGCGGTGACGTAATCGCCGCTGACCCAGCCTGTTGTTCCGTCGGATAGCTTGATATTGTACCAGCCGCTCTTTGCCGTGGTGCTGACAAAGGTTATCTTTGTGTCCTTGCGCATAACCTTCAAAACGGAATTGCCCGTGCCTGCGCCGGAGCGGAGATTGACATAGTCGTCGTTGATATAGCCTGTCGAGCCGGAAGATGATGACGAATCATCGGGCACAACCTCGCCGCCCGACGAGCCGCTGTCTGTCGCGGTAACGTAGTCCTTGTGGACATAGCCGGTTTTATTGGTCTTTTTCTCAGTGACCTTGTACCAGTCCGAGCCGTAGAGGTCGCCGCTTTCAAAGGTAACCTCGGTGTCCTCACGCATACAGGTCAGCACATTGTAGCCAGTGCCCGCGCCCGAACGCAGATTTACGTAGTCGTCGGAAATATAGCCGCTTCCGCCCTTTACGGGCTTTGCCGCCGCATTCGCGGTTATCAGAGGTATCGCTACCGCAAAAACCGACGCCGCCAGAATAGCGGCAAGCACGATGCAGACGATCCTGACAACAGTTTTTTGTTTCATATTTTCACCTTCCCGTCAAAAATAATTCCATTATGAAATTATAACATACTGTGATCTTGTTTGCAATAATTCGACAAAATTATTTGAATATATGCAGAAGCTTTTCGCGGATTTTTCTGACGTAAATCATGACAAACGACGTGAGCGCAAAATCATAGAGCAGAAAAAACAGGTTGCCGAACGCCAAAAACACGAGAGGCATATATATCCCGAAAAGCGTGAATTCCTCGGCGGGAACCGCAAGCAGCTTTGTCGCGATAAAAAACGAGCCGACTGCCGCTGCGTTGAACACGGCGAATTTGAATACATACTGGATCACCCTGCTTCTGAGTCTGCCCTCGATAAACGCCTTGAGCACGGGATAATACCCGAAAAACAGCGCGAAATACAGCACGGCTTCCTTGTCGCCCGCGATAAAAAACGAGAGAACTGACACCACGGCGTAAACGCCGAGCGCCCATTTTGCGCCGTATTCAACCACTATCGCGATCAGAAACGCTCCCGCGAAGCACGGCAGAGCGTAGGTTCCGACCGGAATCAGCGAGGTCATCAGCATAAGCGCCGCCGCGAGCGCGGCTATTATCGCACACAGGGCGATTTTGAAGGTCGGCTTCTGAATAGGACTTTTCATATCAGCATGACCTGCAGCAGCTGCACAAACAGTTTGCGCACATACACGCCGAACAGATATCCCACGCCGAGCAGCCGCCTGTATCGTAGACATTGGTTGTGTTGTAGCCGCCGTAATTGTAGGTGCGCTGGGCATTCATATTGTTGACGGCGGTGCGGTATTCCTGATTGTTGGGATCCATGCTGACCGCCGTCTGAAATTCAGCGTTTGCCTGATCGCTCCAGCCCCTGCGGTAAAAACACATTCCTCTCAGGAAATGCCACTCCGCGTCGCGCTCGTTTTCGGGAATGCCGTTGAGTACGGTCTCAGCCTCGTTGATCATATTGCGCTGGATATAGATGCGCACGCTGTTGTATTTTGAATAGCCGTAGCCCGATGAATTATAACCCGAGGAGCTGTATGCTGACGAGCCTGTTGAACCCGTGCCTTTGCCCTTCTGACGCATACGGTTTATTTCGTCGTATGCCTCGTTTACCTCTTTCATCTTCTGCTCCGCAACATCGGCGAGCGGACTGTCGGCGTAATTGTCGGGGTGATATTTTTTCGCGAGATTGCGGTATGCTTTTTTTATTTCTTCATCCGTAGCGCCCGGCGAAACGCCGAGCACCTCATAAGGATTGCTCATTTCTTTCCTCCCTGCGGTCCGGTCAGCACGCTGTTTTGTTTCAGCGGAAATCCGAACAGCATCATATTATCGAGAATACCCTTGAAATCCCTGATATCCAGCAGGTTGTAAGCGTCATAGGCTCTGGCAAGCGACTGACTCAGCAAAGCGTTCATATATCCGCGCAAATCATCTGTTTCAATCGTCATAAACGGGTTGAAGCTCCCGTGCTTTTTGTCCTTTTCATAATCGTCGGCAGCGTCCATAAGATAAACCCACCTGCCGAGGTGGTACCCGCATTCGTATAAAACGCGGGCTTCGGACTCGTTTCTGCCCTCCGCCTTCATTATTTCGGCGAGCATGCAGGCGGTAGGATGCGCCGCCTCGTCAATCGACGGCTTGTCCTTCTTTTCAAGTTCGATCTGTGAATCGAGCATATCACGGACAATCGTATCAAGCTCAGGGTATCGCTTTGCGGCTTTCTTTCTGCAGTGCGAGAAAAACGGTTTTATCATACGGACAGCCAAAGCCCTGAAAAAGCCGCTGTCGTTGATATCGTCGCAGAGCTTGTAGTAAACCGAAATAACCGTAAGAGCCGCCGCCTTGCTGTAGCAGTCGTCCTCACAAAGGGCGTATTTGCATTTTTTCAGGGGATTGAACCGGCACCTTCCGTCCCGAAAGCCCGTACAGCTTCTTTTCAGAGACATCAGGGTGATCGCATAAAACGTACAGTCGTAGCTCAGGGCAAAACGCGCAAAAACCGAATAGTCCTTCCCAAGCTGTCTGCACAGACCGCAGTAAACGGACTTATACGCTTCATATTCCCTGACCTTGAGTTCCGCCTTGTCGATTTGCAGATATCCGAACATATACGCTCCCATAATATTTTTTGGTTTATAATTATACCATATATATCGTGATTTTTCAATAGTTTGTCAAATTATTTTTTCTATAATCGAATTTTGGCAGGGCTTGATTCAACTGTTGAAGAAGTGTATAATAAGAGCGGTGATATAAATGAATGTTTATGACTTTGACAAGACGATCTACGACGGAGATTCAACCGCCGATTTTTACATTTTCTCGCTGAAACGGCACAAAAAAATCCTCTGCCTTGCGCCCTCGCTTTTGGGTGCGTTTCTGAGGTTCTATCTGTTCAAAAAAGGCAGCAAGACGGATTTCAAGCAGGTCATGTACCGCTTTCTGAGATTCTGCGACGTCGACCGCGACGTTAAGGACTTCTGGAACTTAAACCGCGCGAAAATCAAAAAATACTACTTGAATCAGCAAAAGGGCGACGATGTTATTATTTCCGCGTCACCTGAATTCTTGCTTGAACCGGTATGTGATATTCTCGGAATACGTTATCTGATGGCTTCGCGTGTGGATAAATATACCGGAAAATACGACGGGATCAACTGCCACGGCAAAGAAAAGGTAAAGAGATTTTACAGCGAGTTTCCCGGCGGAAAAATCGAGGAGTTTTACTCGGACAGCTACAGCGACACTCCCCTAGCGGAAATCGCTGAAAAAGCGTACATTGTGAAGGGTGAAAATCTTTCGGAATGGAAATTTGAAAAGAGGAACTGAAAAATCAGCTCCTCTTTTTTCGTTTTTATTCGCAGCCGCAGCCGAACGGAGTGCCGGAGGAATCGCTATCGGCGGTGCTGGGCGGGAAGAAGGACTCCGTCGGGAACTCGATCTTGCTGAACACCTCGCACGGGTCGTCGGTCTTGGCAGCGCACTCCTTTCTCGGAACGCAGAAATCGTAGGAAGGAATCATCAGCTGCACCTTTCTGCTGAGCTGAACGATAGAAAAGATTCCGAGAGTTACGAGAATATGCTGTGCTGCCGGAACTACAAGCTCAGCGCCGAAATAGTTGGCGACCGCCTCGGGCACAAACGGAAGAATATCGGGCGCCGTTACCGACTCTACCGAGGAAGCGAGCGCCATAGGTGCGGATACCTGAACGGTCACATCCGGCGCGGTGCTGACAACTCCGCCGCAGCTTTCGAAATCCCTCGCGTCAACCTCGGGCGTCTTGTCGCCCGAAAAAATCTTGGCGTTTGCGTCGCTTCCGTAGAGCACCACGCGCTTTGAGGCGGTCGCAAGACCTGTCACCGTCGCGGGAATCGTACCCTTGCCCGTGTAAACCTCGGCTCCGACCGCGATATAGAATATGACGTCAACGGCATAGTACCCGCGGTTGAAGGCGACGGAGTCGACCGAAATATTAGCGGTCAGGACGCTCGCCTTTGTGACGCGCACCGAAGCGGCTGTCTCAACCAAATTCTGATCCTCAGCTGTGAAGAATACCGTCAGGTCTTTAAGACAATCCTTCGCGCCGCAGCTGTCATAAATGCGCGGCGCTTCTATGCAGACCGGGTCAAACCGGACTTCCTGACCGTCGCCGTTCTGCGCGGTCTGAGCCTCATTGTCAATGCTGACTTCCGACATAAATATAACCTCCATATAAGTATTTACAGTCTGACTGTAATACCATAATATGGAGGTTAAACTGTTGTGTGATTATCTTGCTGAGAATTTGGACAGATATTTTCTGAACAGTCCGCGCAGATACGACGGGTCGGAGTAGTTGTAATTTGAGAGAGAAACAAATATCTCACTCTTGTCGGTGTTATAGCTCAGAATTGAGGAATAAGCTCCGCATCTGCCCGAAGCGGATAGCCTGTCGCCGCTGATATACATTCCGCACGAATATCCGTTTTCTTTCGACGTGCGCATCTTGTTTATAGATTCATCGCTGAGGATTTTGTCGTAAAAAATCCCGTCCGTCCACTTGAGCAGATCGGAAATGTTTGAGATCATTCCGCAGGCTGAATATCCTACGCCGCTGTAGCAGAGCTTTTCTCCCTCGGAATCGCCGTCATACGGGAGAGCAAGCTTATCGTCCGGCTCACACGAGGTCGCGTTCATCGCAAGAGGCTTGAAAACCGCGGAATACATATAATCTCTGTAGCTCTCTGAGCTTGCCTTGGCTATAATATCGCCGAGGAGATAGTAGTTGCTGTCGGAATTCTCAAACGAGGTCGAAGGTTCAAAGTGCAGATCCTGCGAAAGGATCCAGTCGAGGATGACAGACTTGTTTTCCTCAAAGGAGTTGTCCTCCTTGATTTCATCATTGATGGCAATGTGCAGATTTGCCGCCATATCGCTGATATCGCTGCGGACAATGTAGTTAGGAATGCCCGAGGTCATGTTGAGCAGGTTATCAACGGTAATATCCCCGCCGTATTTGTAATCGGGAAAGAATTTGTCAATCGTATCGTCAAGGCTTAGCTTGCCGCTGTCAACAAGAGAGAGAACAGCTGCCGCGGTCATCTGCTCCGTGATGGAGCCTATATAGAACCTCGTGTTGATCGAGTTGTTCTTATGATTAATGGCATCCGAAGAACCTGTCGTGCTCAGATATTCAAAATCGTTGCCGAGCTTGGTGTAGATTACGCCCTTGAAACGTCTCTCCGATACATAGTCGTTGAACGCGGAGGTTATCTCGTTTGTCTTTTGCTTAATGGAGAGAAAATCATAATGCTTGACGTTAGCCGCCTCGTCAATTGTGCCCGCAGGCTTCACCTGTACGGTAGTAGGCGCCGCGGTGGTCTCAGCGGTCGTTTCCTGCTGTGATTCCTGCTCAGAACCGCAGCCGCAAAGCAGCATGCACGCGGCAAGCGGTACACAGATTATTGTCTTGATGAGTCCGGACAAATCAATCACCTTCTATAGGCAATACCACACAATTACGGTGTGCGGATTGCGAAGTTAGATTTTTCGTCAGAGTGCACAAATAAATTGAGGTAAGGCTGACGCCTTGCCGAGATTTTTTGGACAGTCTGGCGGAATAATATTCAAGCAAGGCGTACGCCGCGAATTGTGCGGTGGTGCCTATATTTTTTCCATCTTACAGAAATTAGCCATCAGCTTTTTTGTGCCCGCCTTGTCAAAGGCAATTTCGAGCAGAGTGTCGTTGCCCATCTTCTCGGCTGTCATTATCATTCCCTTTCCGAACAGCTTGTGAAGGACAACATCGCCGACCTTGTAGGTCACGCCTGATTTTGCGGCAGGCGGCTGATACGCGCCGGCTCTCGGCACTCCCGCCATAGGCTTTGCGCTCTTCCCCGCTCCGACGCTGATTTTTCCTCCTGCGCCGGCGGATGAATAAGAATATGCCGACGATGTTCTGAGTCTTTCCTCGCCCGTGCGCTCGACAAGTCCGGACGGGATCTCACCCAAAAAGCGGGATTCCTTGTTATATGTAGTGGAACCGAAAAGCATTCTGTACTTTGTCTTTGTAAGATAGAGCTTTTCCTTGGCGCGCGTGATGCCGACATACGCGAGCCTGCGCTCCTCGTTGATTTCCTCGGGATTGCCGATTGACGCGTTTGACGGGAACAAACCGTCCTCCATTCCCGTGATGAATACTACCGGGAACTCAAGACCCTTTGCGCTGTGGAGCGTCATCATAACGCAGGTGTCGGCTTCGGCGTCGTAGTTATCGATATCGGTCATGAGCGAGATTTCCTCGAGGAAGTTTGACAGATCGGCTTCGTCGCCGTAATCCTCCTCAAATTTGATGATATTTGAGGACAGCTCCTCGATGTTCTCAATGCGGACGTCGGCATTTTCCTTTTCGGTACGGAGATAATTCTCGTAACCCGTATGCTCGATAATAAGATTGTATAATTCCGCAAGAGAATAATCGCCGCTGCTCTCCGCCTCGATCAGACCGTCGATAAGCCTGACAAATTCTTTGAGCTTTGAAGCCGCGCGAGAGAGCTGAGGATAGGCGTCAGCGTCCTTTATTACGGAATATATGCTCTCGCCGAGTCCCGCGGCGATCTCAGCTGCAACCGCTACGGTTCTCGCGCCGATCGAGCGCTTGGGTACGTTGATAATACGGCTGAGACGGATATCGTCGTGAGGGTTGTTGATGACCTGAAGATAGGCTACCATATCGCGGATTTCCTCGCGGTCGTAAAAGCGGTGACCGCCTATGATGCGGTGAGGAATGCCGCTGCGCGAAAGCAGCTGCTCAATGGCGTTTGACTGGGCGTTTGTGCGGTAAAGAATCGCGTAATCGGAATACTTTCTTCCGTCGGCAACGCCGTCCATGATCGTCTTGGCGATAAAATCCGCCTCGTCGCGTTCGCTGTCGCAGGTGTGAATGACGATTTTGTCGCCCTTGGGATTGTCAGTCCATAGAGTCTTTCCCTTGCGTATGGTGTTGTTCGAAATAACTCCGTTCGCGGCGTTGAGGATATTCTGTGTGCTGCGGTAGTTCTGCTCAAGCCTGATAACCTTCGCTCCGCTGAATGTATTTTCAAACGAGAGAATGTTCTCTATAGTCGCGCCGCGGAACTTGTAAATACTCTGGTCGTCGTCGCCGACTACACAGATGTTTCCGTACTTCTTTGCAAGCATCGACACGAACCGGTACTGCACCTTGTTGGTATCCTGATACTCGTCAACCATTATATACTTGAACTTGTTCTGGTAATATCCCAGAACCTCAGGCTCCTGCTCGAACAGCTCGACAGCCTTGCAGAGAAGGTCGTCAAAATCCATTGCGTCAGCCGTTTTTAGTCTGGTCTGGTAGATTTCGTAGATTTTTGCTACAAAAACCTTACGGCTGTCATATTCCGCGTCCTTGAGCATCTGCTGAGGCGTAAGCATTTTATCCTTAGCCTTTGAGATCTCCGAGAGCACGCTTCTCACGGGCAGCTGCTTCTCGTCGATCTGCAGCTGCTTCATAACATCCTTGACAAGACGCTTCTGGTCGTCGGTCGCGTATACCGTGAAGTGGCTCGAATAACCGAGCCTGTCTCCGTAAAGTCTGAGAATGCGCGCGCATGTCGAGTGAAATGTCGCCGCCCAGATATCCGCGCCGCCCTCGGGAACCGTGTTGCAGATACGCTCCTTTAGCTCGCCCGCCGCCTTGTTGGTAAAGGTGATGGCGAGGATATTCCACGGCTTGCAGAGCCCCGACTGCAATATGTAGGAAATGCGGTTGACGAGAACCGTGGTCTTGCCGGAGCCCGCTCCCGCGAGTATAAGCAGAGGCCCTTCCGTGGTGAAAACCGCCTGCTGCTGCATCTGATTCATAAAAGAAAACTGCTGCTTTAAATCATTTTGCATTATTCTGACTTCGTCCTTGTAAAGTGATAAAAGAAAGGGCGGACAAGCCGCCCCTGTGTTTTATTATTTAATGCTGTCCTGATACTTCTGGAGAATCTCGGCAGCGTTGTCCGCAACGATAAGGCTGACGAAATTGCCGTCCTTTGTAACCTTGCAGTTCTTGACCATATCGAGCTTTTCGGGAGTGTAGGAAGCATACTGGCTCACGATTGAGTTGTAACGCGTAGCAAGAGCCTTCTCGACCTCTGCTGCTGCGTCCGCATCGGTAGCCTCTACCATGATGATCTCAACGGGAGCGTTGTTGTTGGAATCGATCTCCGCGGCAAACTGCTTTACGCTCTCGGGCTTGATGGAATAGTACTTTGAGAGGTCATCCTTGCTCTCAAGTGTCTTGAGGTTCAGGCTGTAGGTGCTGTTGATGTCGGACATGACCTTGTTAAGGTCGGAACCGCCGCCACCGCAGCCCGCAAATACGGACACGCACATAATCGCGGCAATTACAAATGCAATAATTCTTTTCATATACGTTTTTCTCCTTTTACAATAATGTACCATTATATTATAGTATATTTTTTTGAGTTGTCAATAACTTTCCGATTTTTTGTGACTAATGTCAACGGATTTCGGAAATACAAGCCGTATCGCGCGGGGTACATTCTCAATTGTGACCGGCTTATCCGTTCGCTCGTGCTCGCCGTCGAGAGACCAGTCTATCTTCTCTTTGCTTTCAAAGGTCACCTTGGGCGTGCTGAAAACAGTGATCAGACCGGAATCATATTTGCCGCTGAGTACGGCGCGGACAATATCGTTGAATTCAAAAATATTCTTCGGTCTGCGGATCAGCACCACCTCGTGCAATCCGTCCTGCAGATCGACGACGTCTCCGTCAAAGTGCAGCAGACCTCCGATTGAGGTCGAGTTGCTGACCGAGCCGTAGATATAGTCGTCCTCGTAGGTATTGCCGTCGCTGTCAGTCAGCCTGACATGGTAGGATCTGAGGTTGACAAGCTCCTTCGTGCCCGTGATCACATAAGCAAGATGACCGAAACGCTGCTTTAAATTGCGCGGAGTTGCGTATGAGCTCTCCGCGAAAAGTCCGAAGGATGCGACATAGATAAAATACTTTCCGTTGAAGCTGCCGACGTCGAGCTCCTGCACGACTCCGTGACTCAGGTCGATTATTGACATGAGGATATCGGAGCTGAGTCCCATGTTCTTTGAAAAGTCGTTGGTCGTACCGGTCGGTATATAGCCTATAGCGGGGCGGTTTACGAGCGGCACCACTCCGTTCACGACCTCGCCGAGCGTACCGTCGCCGCCGCAGCAGACAATGAGATCGACATTCTCTCCGTACTCGCGCGCGAAATACATCGCGTCATCTTTCCGCTTAGTCATCAAAGTCGTCGTTTCGATGCGTTTTTTCTTTAATATTGACAAAATGTCATCGATGTATTCGGTTATCATCGTCCGTCCCGAAACGGGATTTACAATCAGAATGGCTTTCATGCTCAGACTCCGGATTATTTTTCTTTATCGGAATAATATACCTTCGTTTCCGTAATTAGATAATATCATAATCACAGTATTATTTCAATCTTTTTTATTTTATCCTATTATTGAAAAAACAATACATATATGCGATAATAATTGTAATAGTCAAAATATTTTTATCAATGGAGGATGCGCTATGATACAGGAAAAATTTACCGATTTATTTCTTCCCTATCCCGGTCACGGTGACCGTCATGTTCGCGTATATGTGCCCGAACATGAGGAAAATGAAACCCTGCCCGTTATTTACATGACAGACGGACAAAATCTGTTTGACGAAAAACTTGCCGTCTGGGGCTGCTGGCACGTTCCCGAAACGGTCAGAGCAGAGCTTGGAAACAGCGGCAAAAAGGCGGTGATCGCGGGAATTTTCAATGATTCAAACCTTCGCGACAGCGAGCTGACTCCCGGAAGCATCGGAGAGATAATCTGCCCGGAAAAGCTTCCCGACCTCACGACTCCGCAGGGCGAGATATTTGATGAATTCGTCGTCAATACCGTGATGCCCGCCGTGGAAAAGCAATTTCCGGTAAGCCGCAAAAGAGAGGACACCGCTTTCTGCGGAAGCTCCTCGGGCGGACTGCAGGCGTTCTTCACGGCGCTGAGCCACCCGGACTTGTTCTGCGCGGCTGGCGTTCTCTCTCCCGCCTTTCTGCTTTATTCCGCCGGGGATATGAGAAAATGGATATATTCAAGGCTCGGTGAAGTTCTGCCGTATCTCTATATCTACACAGGCGCCGGCGACGAGCTTGAGATGAATATTTTTGAAAGCGTCGAGCAGACCTACGATATACTTACGGAGTGCTATCCGTTTGACAAGCTCAACGAAGTGGTTCTGTTCGAAGAAAAGCACCACGAATCCGCGTGGGAACCGGTTTTCGGAGATTTTCTCCACACCTTCCTTGAGCGCCGCAGTGAATTTTGACTAACCGCCGAAGCCGCGGGAAACGATATCCTCCCAAGCCTCAGCGTCGATTTCTTCATCTTTGAACAGCTTTTTTCTGTCGGCTTCGGTTATTTCTCTGATAACTCTGCACGGATTTCCTGCCGCAATGCTCCACGGCGGAACGTCGCGGGTAACAACGCTTCCCGCGCCGATAACACAGTTTGAACCGATCGTAACTCCGGGAAGAACGACCGCATTTCCGCCGATCCAGACATTGTCTCCGATCGTGACGGGCTTGCCGTACTCGTAGCGGGAATTGCGCGTATCGGGATGAACGGGGTGTCCCGCTGTGTAAATCGACACATTGGGCGCAAACAGACAGTTGTCGCCGATAGTAACCTTTGCCACATCGATGATAGTGCAGTTGTAGTTGGCAAAGAAGTTTTTGCCGATTTCAATGTTAAAGCCGTAATCGCAGTAAAACGGAGGGTTGACAAACGCGTGATCCGATTTTCCGAACAGCGCCTTCAAAACCTTCATTATCCCGGGGTAATCCGACCTGTCCATACAGTTCAGATACTGCAAAATTTTGCGGCTTTCTGCCTGCTGATTCATAACCGCGCTGTCTGATATATATGCCATATCCTTATCTCTGCGTTCGATATGATCCATTGTGTCCTCCGATCCTGAGCGTTTCTTGGTTTGATGATTCTTCTATAAATGCAACTGCCTGCCAAAATGCCCTTGCGTTCTATCAATCACGTCCGTTTTGCAACGGAACGGTTGATTCTGTTATACACAGGCTTCATAGTCAGCCCCTGGATAACCGTGGTGAAAAAGACTACCGCGTAGGTGCCGCCGAGAATGATGTAATAGATGTTCTCCGGGAGCATTTCCTTTGTGCTCATTGCAAGGGCTACAGACAAGCCGCCGCGCAGTCCGCCCCATGTCAGCAGCTTGATAAAGTTCAGTCTGTCGTAGCCGTCCGGGATCCTGCCCATGACGAGCGAGGACAGCGAAAGGCTTCCGGCTCTGGCGATAAGATTTGCCGCGATTGCGACTAGCGACAAGAGAATAACGTGCTCCATTTGCAGGATCCGCACAAATGATATGCCCAGCATGACATATAAAATGGAGTTGAACAGCGAATCAAGCGTTTCCCAGAAGGAGTCAAAGGCTTCGGCGTCATCATTTTCTTCATTTGAAAAACGTGAACGCAGCGCCGAGAACATTATTCCGCAGACGACGGAAGCGATCGCGCCCGAAAATCCGCAGGCTTCACAAACCGCGTAGGAAAGCGATACCGAAAGCAGGCTGATAAAAATCCCGAGAGTTTTGTTTTTGGTGAAGCGGAACATCAGGAAGCACAGTCCGGTCGCTGCAGCGCCGACCAATACCGCGCCGAGGATCTCTTTGAGCATAACCGCGAAAAATCCACCCGAAGAAGTTGCCGTCGCCATACCCGAAAAACAGACGAACAGCGCGACGCCGACTCCGTCGTTAAAAAGCGATTCTCCCTGAATCAGAAACGAGATATTTTTCGGCAAACCGAATTTGCTGAGAATACTCGTCGCAGCAATCGGGTCGGTAGGCGCGATAATGCTGCCGAACATCAGGCAAACAGGAAGCGAGATGTTCAGCCCAAGCAAAACTGACGCGCCGAAGAAAAGCGCTCCGTAAAAGACCGCTCCGAGGAGAGTGCATACAAAGGCGAGCACCGTGACCTGACGTGCCTGCGCCTTGAAATCGGACAGCTTCATATGACAGGAGCCCGCGAAAAGCATGAAGCACAGCACGCCCTCAAGCAGAAAGCGTTCGATATTGACAAGCTGCGTTTGCTTCAACACGGTGCCCGCGTCGGTTCCGTTAAAAACCACCGCGCCCAAAAGCAGCAGCGCGCCGACTGCAATCGAAAACAGCATCAGTGATATCTCGTATGTAAGCTTTGTGACCTTTTCGTTGAAAAATCCGAGCAGACACACCAGCGCAATAATTGCGACGAAAAGATAGAGATTCATATTGACCCTTCCCAAAATATTTTTTGGTAACTATTCAGAACGATAAAAAATTGTATACCTGCACAAAAGAAATTTTGAAATATCGAATAGCCGGCATGCAGATGAAAGAAGTACAAATTGGTCATACGCTATGCTCTCCAGAGGC
>NZ_JAHLQB010000048.1 GCF_018918205.1 Lachnoclostridium sp. MSJ-17
TTTCCCGTATTCGCTCAGACTCGTTTCCGAGGTTCTTTCCTCGAACGGCTCAACCTCTCAGGGCTCTGTCTGCGGCTCGACCCTCGCTCTCATGGACGCGGGCGTTCCGATCAAGGCTCCCGTAGCGGGTATTTCCTGCGGTCTTATCACCGAGGGTGAGCGCTGGATGACTATGGTCGATATCCAGGGTCTTGAGGACTTCTTCGGCGACATGGACTTCAAGGTTGCCGGTACTCACGAGGGTATCACAGCTATCCAGATGGACCTCAAAATCAGCGGTCTGACTCCCGAAATGGTAAAGGAAGCGCTTGAAAAGACACACAAGGCGCGTATCTTCATTCTCGACGAGGTCATGCTCAAGGCTATCGCAGAGCCCAGACCCGAGCTTTCGCCCTATGCTCCCAAGATGTTTACCACAACCATTCCCGCCGACAAGATCAGCGAGGTCATCGGTAAGAGCGGTAAGGTCATCAAGGAGATTCAGGCTGAGTGCGACGTTAAGGTCGACATCGAGGAAGAAGGCGAGATCGGACAGGTATTCGTTGCCGGTCTTGACACCGAGAAGTGCAAGCGCGCTATCGACATTATCCAGACTATCGCTTCCGATCCCGAGCCCGGCGCCATGTATCTCGGCAAGGTTACAAGAATCATGGACTTCGGCGCGTTCGTCGAAATCGCTCCCGGCAAGGAAGGTCTTGTACACGTATCACAGCTCGACGTAAAGCGTACCGAGAACGTTACCGACGTTGTTAACGTAGGCGATATTATCCGCGTTATGGTTACCGAGATCGACGACAAAGGCAGACTGAATCTCAGCCGCCGTCAGGTGCTCATCGACGTTGACGGTCTCACCCCCGAGGACAATGGCGACAGCGATCGTCCCGCGCGTCCCCGCAGACCAAGAAACAACGACAGAAGAAACCGCAGAGGTTAATATTTAATATAGCAAAGGAGTCGTTTTGTGACGGCTCCTTTTTTCATATATAAGTTAAGCGCTTCGTTAAACTGATGAAAACCAAACCTCATTTTTGAATAATATGCATAAAAACATAGAACTTTTGAATATCTATTAAATGTTACGGAATTGTAATGTTTTGCGTTGGTTCTTTGTGATATAATAGCCTCGGTCAAAAGACCGCAACAATTTTTTATTTTCAAGAGGAGGATTTTATTATGGAACAAAAGGGTTCAAAGCTTCTTAAAATTGTCAGCATCATCATGATGATCGGCGGTATCGCC
This sequence comes from Lachnoclostridium sp. MSJ-17, assembly GCF_018918205.1. Taxonomy (GTDB): domain Bacteria; phylum Bacillota; class Clostridia; order Oscillospirales; family Acutalibacteraceae; genus Ruminococcoides. Next base: position 1,240 of record NZ_JAHLQB010000048.1, read on the forward strand.
AGCGCAGTATTCAGCGTTATCGCTGCTGCTTTAGCAGGTGTCGGCACCGCTGTTATGTCACAGCCTGAGGTTTCCAGCGCAGTTGACAGCGCGCTTGCCGCTAACGGTTACAGCGGAAGCACCGGTCCTATCATGGCTGTTATCTGGATCGCTGTTGTTATCTCCGTTCTCGGCGCAGTTGTTGAGATCATCGCAGGCGTCAAGGGCAAGAAGAACTGGAACAATCCCGCTGCTGCCAAGACCTTGATGATCTTCGGTATCGTATGTGCTGTTCTCAGCCTTGTTGCTAACATCTTGTTTGCTACAGGCGGTCTCGGAGTTCAGATCGTAAGCATTCTCGCAGGTCTTGTTCTTCCCGTACTGTACATCGTTGGTACTGTTCAGCTTAAGAATCAGGCGTAATCATCTGACTATATTTATTGAAAAGGGCTGCCCGACCGGGCAGCCTTTTTGATTTTGGTATTTAATTCAGAATAAAAAAGACCGCTCGGACTGAGCGGTCTTTTGATATCTCTGAATTACTTGATTTCAACGATCCAGCCTTCGGGAGCTTCGATCTGTCCCATCTGGATGCCCGTGAGGGTCTCGTAGAGCTTCTTTGTAACAGGACCCATTTCCTCCATGCCGCTCGGGAAGCAGATTTCCTTGCCGTGGTCATAGATTTTGCCAACGGGAGAAATTACCGCCGCGGTGCCGCAGAGACCGCACTCCGCGAAGTCCTTGACCTCGTCGAAGTAAACCTCTCTCTGTTCAACCTCAAGACCGAGGTAATGCTCGGCAACGTACATGAGGGAGCGTCTGGTGATAGAGGGGAGAATACTGTTTGATTTCGGGGTGACGATTTTGCCGTCTTTCGTTACAAACAGGAAGTTAGCGCCGCCTGTTTCCTCAACCTTTGTGCGTGTAGCAGCGTCGAGGTACATGTTCTCGTCAAAGCCCTCCTCGTGAGCTGTAACAATAGCATGCAGGCTCATGGCGTAGTTAAGACCCGCCTTGATGTGACCGGTGCCGTGAGGTGCGGCTCTGTCAAAATCGGAAACTTTGATTGTGATAGGCTTAGCGCCGCCTTTGAAGTAGGGGCCTACGGGTGTGGTGAAAATGCGGAACTGATAGTCGTTCGCGGGCTTTACGCCGATAACGGGGTTTGTGCCGAACATGTAGGGTCTGATGTAGAGGGTAGCTCCTGTTCCGTAGGGAGGTACGTAGTCGATGTTAGCCTTTACGACCTTCTTTACAGCCTCGATGAACTTTTCTTCGGGATAAACGGGCATTTCAAGGCGCTCGCAGCTGTCCTTGAGTCTGGACGCGTTGAGGTCGGGACGGAATACGACAACTCTGCCGTCGCAGGTGGTGTACGCCTTCAAGCCCTCAAATACGGTCTGAGCGTACTGGAGAACGCCCGCGCACTCGCTGATAGTTACCATGTCGTCGGTAGTGAGAACGCCGTCGTCCCATTTGCCGTCAGTGTAGTTGGATACAAAACGCTCGTCGGTCTTGATGTAACCGAAGCCGATGTTTGACCAATCGATATTCTGCTTTGCCATTTATATAACTTCCTTTCAAAAGTGAAATTTTCTTTTTAGTATTTTAGCACTTTAAAACTACGTTAATATTCCGTATTAGAAATATAATGATAATATTGCAGATTATAATAGTATTATCTGTTAATTTCGGGTGATATTTATGTCTCAAATCATTAAAATCGCGCTTACAGGCGGTCCCTGCGCGGGCAAATCCACCGCTGTTTCATTTTTAAAAGCCGAGCTTGAACATCTCGGCGCTGAGGTTTTCTGTCTTGACGAGACAGCCACCTCTCTGATGAAATCGGGAAAAACTCCCGAGAACATGGGCAGCTATGAATTCCACAGCCTGCTTTTCAAGACCCAGCTCGAAGGCGAGAGAAGGCTGCAAGCGCTTGCAGAAAAGTCGACGGCTGAGAAATGCGTTATCATTTGCGACAGAGGACTTATGGACAGCCGTGCCTATGTGAGCGACGCAGAGTTTTTTGATTATGCAAAGAAAAACGGCTTTACTGAAAATCAAATCCTGTGTGAGTACGACGCGGTGTTCCATCTCGTAACCGCGGCAAACGGAGCTGAGGAACATTACCAGACAAAAAACAACGAGATCAGAAGCGAGGATATCGAAAAGGCTCGCGAACTTGACCAAAGACTGCTCTCTGTCTGGACAGGCACGCCGCACCTTCGCGTTATCGACAACAGCACTGACTTTGACGGCAAGCTGAGTAGATTATTAAAGGAAACGCTCGCCGTTGCCGGAATTCCCGAACCGCTTGAGATAGAGCGGAAGTTTTTGATCGCATATCCCGACATTAACATTTTGAACAGTCTGCCCGCGTGCAAGAGGGTGCCGCTTTCGCAGACATACCTCACAACGCCTGATGAGGGCAGGTTCAGGGTGAGAAAACGCGGCGAGGGAGAAGGTGCGGTTTTCATAAAAACCGTGAAGAAAAAGATAAGCGAGATACGCCGCATCGAAACAGAGGAGAGGATAAGCGAGAAGGAGTATGAGAGCTATATTTCTGTAAAGGAATATTGTCAGGGTACTATCGCGAAGGACAGATATTGTATTGTATGGAACAATTCGTATTTTGAACTTGACGTGTTTCCTTTCTGGGATAAGCTTGCGCTGCTTGAAATTGAACTATTGAATGAAAACCAAGATTTCGTCCTGCCGGACTTCGTAACGGTCATTAAAGAGGTAACATACGACAAAAGATTCAGAAACAAAACTCTCGCGGTAACGTATTGTAAGAGTTGGTAGTTGGGTAGCAGGTAGTTTTAATATAAATCGTGTGCGGGTATCCCGCCATATACTACCTACTGCAAAACTCCCCCAAAAAAACTCTTGACAAACGGAAAGATATGTAATATAATATTTCAGTAAAATAAAGCAAAGCAGAAATGCTTTCACCTGTGGGGTGCCGTCTGCACGGGTCAATATCTGACTAAACTATAGTTGTGTATTGCTGCGGACGGAAGTATTTCTGTCCGCATTCTTTATTTCGCTAAATGTGCTTTGGAGGTGCTCAACCATCGGCAGGAAAGATAACAACATTCAGATCAATGAAGAAATCCGTGACAAGGAGCTGAGAGTCATCAGCTCAGACGGTCAGCAGCTCGGTATTATGTCCGCAAGGGACGCTCTCAACATTGCGGAGCAGAAGAATCTTGACCTCGTTAAGATCGCTCCCCAGAGCAACCCGCCCGTATGCAAGATTATGGACTACGGCAAGTACCGCTTCGAGCAGGCTAAAAGAGAGAAGGAAGCAAGAAAGAATCAGCATACCGTTGATATCAAGGAAGTCAGACTTTCGCTCAATATCGACACGCATGATTTTAACACCAAGCTCAACAACGCTCTCAAATTCATCAGACACGGCGACAAGGTCAAGGTATCCATACGCTTCAGAGGACGCGAGATGGGTCATCCCGAAATCGGCCTTGATACAATGAAGCGTTTTGCTGAGGCGTGCGCTGAGGAAGCCGTTATCGAAAAGCCCGCCAAGCTCGAGGGCCGCAATATGCTTATGTTTCTTGCGCCAAAGTCAAACAAGTAATTTCATCAAGGGAGGATATTAAAATGCCTAAAATTAAAACTCATAGCGGTGCCAAAAAGCGCTTCAAGCTTTCCAAGAACGGAAAGGTTATTCGTGCTCACGCAAACAAAAGCCACATTCTGAACAAAAAGACCAGAAAGCGTAAGAGAGGTCTCCGTCAGACAGTTGTTGCCGACAGAACCAACACACCGCAGATGAAGCGCCTTATCCCTTACAAGTAATCGGGATAAATCTCAGCTTCACACTTTAATTCAAAATATCGGAGGTAATATAGAATGGCACGAGTAAAAGGTGCGATGATGACTCGCAAAAGAAGGAAAAAGACATTAAAGCTCGCCAAGGGTTACTGGGGTTCCAAATCCAAGCATTTCAAAATGGCGAAGCAGGCGGTAATGAAGTCCGGCAACTACGCGTATATCGGCCGTAAGCAGAGAAAGAGAGATTTCCGCCGTCTTTGGATCACAAGAATTTCCGCAGCCTGCAAGGCTAACGGCACCAACTATTCAACCTTTATGAACGGACTCAAGAAGGCGGGCATTATCCTCAACCGCAAGATGCTCTCCGAGATCGCTATTTCCGATCCCGCAGCTTTCACCGCTCTTGTTGAGAAGGTAAAATAATTAATGTAACAGCGTTTGGATAACTCCAAACGCTTTTGCTGTATCAGGAGTAAACTATGCAGACAATCACAAGCAGGGATAATCCGAGGGTCAAAAGGCTCGTTAAGCTTCGATCAAGCGCGCGTTTCCGCAGACAGAACGGCGTATTTACAGCCGAAGGTCTGAGGGTCTGCCGCGACGCCATGCTCAGCCGAGCCGTGATAGAAACACTGTACGTTACTCAGACGGCTCTTAAAAAATACGCGGATAAGCTCAGTGCTCTCATGGAGTATTCGTGTGAAACGCTTGTTCTCTCCGACGCGGTTTTCTCCCATGTGTGCGACACAAAGAACCCGCAGGGAGTCCTGTGCGAAATAAAAACACTTGACAAAACCCTACAGTCTGTTAAAATTAAGAATGGCGGAAAATTCCTTGCGCTTGATAATGTGCAGGATCCGAACAATCTCGGCACCATATTGAGGTCAGCCGAGGCGTTCGGCGTTTCCGGCGTTATTCTCTCGGAGGACTGCTGCGATATCTATAACCCGAAGGTAGTCCGCGGCTCAATGGGAGCGGTGTTCAGAGTGCCGTTTATAGTTTGTACGAGTATCGCGGATTTCCTCGGTGAGTACAGTAACCTCAGCTCTTATGCCGCAGTTGTTGACAAAGACGCCGAAAAAATCACCGATATTTCCTTTGGAGATTCCTGCGTGGTCGTCATCGGCAACGAGGGCAACGGTCTGAAAGAGGAAACAGTTTCCGCCTGTCAGAAGAAGATCACGATTCCGATGAACGGCAACGCCGAGTCACTAAACGCCTCAGCTGCCGCCACGGTAATTATCTGGGAAATGCTGCGATGATAAGCGAAAACGCGAAATACTGGCTCCGTCTGAGCAAGGCTCTCGGATTCTGCAACAAAAAAATAAAGGCGCTTTATGAGATGTACAGCGACATTTCCGTCTTTTTCGAGGGCGGCGAGAATGAATGGCGCTTCTGCGGAATTTTTTCCGACAGGGATCTGGATCACCTTAAAAACATAGGACGCGAGACTTCGGACAGCATCATAAGCCGCTGCGAGGAGCTCGGCTACAGCATTATTTCTATCGACGACAGCTTATACCCTCAGTGTCTGAGAGAAATTTCCGATCCGCCGGCTGTTATTTACGTTTGGGGCAATCTGCCCGACGTTGATAATCTCGACTCCGTCGGTATCGTCGGCACGAGAACCGCGTCGAATTACGGACTTAAAAACTCCTACAGCTTCGGCTACGCCCTTTCGCGGTACGGCATTGTTGTCATCAGCGGCGGCGCTCTCGGAGTTGACTGCGCGTCGCACAGGGGAGCTTTGGCGGCGAACGGAGTGACCATCTGTGTTCGCGGCTGCGGAATAAATTATCCGTACCTTATGGACAACGCCGCCATGCGCGAGGCGATTACAAACAAAGGCGCTGTAATTTCGGAATACCCGCCCGACACTCCGCCGATGCCTTATCAGTTCCCCGAGAGGAACCGCATTATTGCCGCACTCTCGGACGGTTTGCTGATAATCGAATCAGGGAAGAAAAGCGGCTCGCTCATCACCGCGGGATATGCGCTGCAAATGGGCAGACAGCTGTTTGCCCTGCTCGGCAACAACAGCCCCGAGAATGAGGGCTCAAACGGAATGATTAAAAACGGAAGCGCAAAGCCTATCACCGATATAATGGACATCGTCGTCGCTTTGCGCAACAGCGAAGTTGAATTCGATCCCGAGGAGGATATCCCGCTCGACGAGCTGGAAAAGATACCTGTAAAGCATCACAGGAAAAAGGCTCACAAAGCAAAGCCCTCAAAACAAAAAGAAAAAAAGCAACCCGAACATACCGAACAGGAAATGCTCGCAAAAAAGCCTGTTCACAGAGAGGTTTCGGGATTATCACAGGACGCGGAAAAAGTATACAGATACCTAAGCGCGGATCCTGTTAACACCGACAAAATATCGCAGGACACTTGTCTGCCGATCAGCCGGGTGCTTACAGCCCTGACACAGCTCGAGATCTACGATTTAGTAGTTTCAAAGGGCGGCAGACGGTTCTCGTTGAAATAGAAGGTATATTTATAGGAGGAAATTAATGTCAAATCTGGTCATTGTGGAGTCTCCCGCCAAGGCAAAGACAATCAAGAAGTATCTCGGTTCGGGCTACGAGGTTGTCGCCTCAATGGGTCATGTGCGCGATTTGCCCAAGGCAAGACTGAGCGTCGACATCAAAAACGGCTTCGCACCGAAATACGATATAATAAAAGGCAAGGAAAAGCTTGTCAAGGAGCTCAAAAGTCTTGCCGAACAGAGCGACGAAATATATCTCGCAACCGACCCCGATCGTGAGGGCGAGGCGATTTCATGGCACCTTGCGTACATTCTCGGTCTGCCCGGTGATTATTGCAACCGAGTGGAATTCAACGAGATCACAAAGGCGGGCGTGCAGAACGGCATGAGCAACCCGAGGGAGATCAATATCGACCTCGTAAACGCGCAGCAGGCGAGAAGGATTCTAGATCGTCTTGTCGGTTACAAGCTCAGCCCGTTTATCTCACAGAAGATCCGCAGAGGTCTTTCGGCGGGAAGGGTGCAGTCCGTTGCACTCAGAATCATTGTCGACAGAGAGAACGAGATCCGCAAGTTCAAGCCTGAGGAGTACTGGTCGATCGACGCGAAGTTCATTCCCAAGGGCAGCAGAAAATCTTTCGCCGCCTCTCTGTATTCCGACCAAAATGGAAAGATTAAAATCACGAATCAGGAACAGGCTGACAAAATCGAAGCCGACCTCAAGGACGCTGAGTACACCGTTACAAAGGTTAGACACGGCACAAGAAAGAAAAGTCCGGCGCCGCCTTTCATCACCTCAACATTGCAGCAGGAGGCGTCAAGAAAATTGGGCTTCCAGTCGCGCAGAACGATGAAGGTTGCTCAGGAGCTTTACGAGGGCGTAGATATTCAGGGTATGGGCGCTACGGGTCTTATCACCTACATGAGAACCGACTCTCTGAGAGTTTCGAACGTCGCAGTCAACGAGGTGACCGAGTACATCGGCAAGACCTTCGGAAGTGAGTATCTGCCCGAAAAGCCGCGCTTCTACAAGTCGAGAAAGAACGCTCAGGACGGTCACGAGGCTATCAGACCGTCAATGCCGAGCCTTGAGCCCGACAAAATCAAGAGCAGCCTTACCTCAGACCAGTACAAGCTCTACAAGCTCATCTGGAGCCGCTTTACCGCTTCTCAGATGGCTGACTGCATTCAGAAAACCACTCAGGCAGACATCGAGGCGAACGGCTACACCTTCAAGGCTTCCGGCTACTACGTCGATTTCGCCGGATTTACCGCTCTGTATGTAGAGAGCAGGGATGAGGCAGAGGAGAAGTCGACACAGCTTCCCGAGCTTGAGAAGAATATGCCCGTAAGGTGCAAGGAGCTCAAGAAAAACCAGCACTTCACACAGCCGCCCGCAAGATACACCGAGGCGTCGTTGATAAAAACCCTCGAGGAGTACGGCATCGGCAGACCTTCGACATACGCCGCGACCATAACAACGCTCACCGGCAGGGAGTACGTCAAACGCGAGGCGAAAACCCTCGTTCCCACAGAGCTCGGTGAAGCGATAACCACTCTGATGAAGGAGCGCTTCCCGGACATCGTGAACGTCAAGTTCACCGCTGAAATGGAGGAGGAGCTCGACAGCGTAGAAAGCGGCGACGTGCAGTGGGTTGAGCTGCTCGACGGCTTCTACGGCGGATTTGAGAACACACTCAAGGAAGCCAAGAAGGAAATGGACGGCGTCAAGATAAAGCTCAAGGAGGACGAGACCGACCTTATCTGCGACAAGTGCGGCAGACAGATGGTCGTCAAGGTGGGCAGATACGGAAAGTTCATCGCCTGTCCCGGTTATCCCGAGTGCAAGAATATCGTCAAGTACGTCGAAAAGACAGGCGTTCCCTGCCCGAAGTGCGGCGGCGATATTATCGTCAAGCACACCAAGTCAAAGCGCGTGTTCTACGGCTGCTCAAACTACCCGAACTGCGACTTTGTCAGCTGGAACGAGCCTGTAAATGAGAAGTGCCCGAACTGCGGAGAAATTCTTTTTAAGAAAAAAGGTAAAAAGCCCGCCGTATTCTGCGCTAAAGAGGGCTGCGGCTTCACTAAGACATTAAAGACGGAAGAAAAGTAATGTATATAAATGTAATAGGCGCTGGTCTCGCGGGGTGCGAGGCGGCGATGCAGATAGCGTCGCGCGGCATAAAGGTCAGGCTCTTTGAGATGAAGCCTAAAAAGAAATCGCCCGCGCATAAATCGGATTTATTTTCAGAGCTCGTATGCTCAAACTCCTTAAAGGCAATGCGCGTCGAAAGCGCGGCAGGATTGCTGAAGGAGGAAATGCGCAGACTAGGCTCGTTTCTGATGACCTGCGCGGACAAGTGCAGGGTTCCCGCAGGCGGCGCGCTAGCGGTCGACAGAGAGCAGTTCGCGCGTCTTGTGACCGAGGGAATTAAAAGCAACCCAAATATCGAGGTTATCAGCGAGGAAATAAAGAGGCTGCCCGACGACGGGATTACAATTGTCGCGACGGGACCTCTGACCTCAGACGCGCTTGCGTCCGACATAGAAAAACGCTTCGGCGGCTCGCTTTCGTTCTTTGACGCTGCGGCGCCGATCGTCACGGCAGAGAGTGTGGACATGGATTACGCCTTCACTGCTTCACGCTATGACCGCGGCGGTGAGGATGATTATATCAACTGTCCGATGAACAAGGAGGAGTACGAGCGTTTTTACAATGAGCTCGTAAATGCCGAGAGAGCACCGCTGCACGATTTCGACGTAAGCAACCCCAAGGTGTACGAAGGCTGTATGCCGGTCGAGGTCATGGCTCAGAGAGGCGAAGGAACCCTGCGCTTTGGTCCCATGAAGCCAGTAGGACTTGTCAATCCGAAAACGGGACACAGACCGTGGGCTGTTCTCCAGCTTCGCAAGGAGAACTCCGGCGGCACGATGTACAATCTCGTCGGCTTCCAGACCAACCTGAAATTCCCCGAGCAGAAGCGCGTGTTCTCGCTAATACCAGCTCTGCACAGGGCTGAATTCGTCCGTTATGGCGTGATGCACCGCAACACATTTATTAACTCTCCAGCAGTGCTTAATGCTGATTATTCTGTAAAAGAAAATAAGAACCTGTTCTTTGCAGGTCAGCTTATGGGCGTTGAGGGCTATATGGAGAGTGCTGACGCGGGAATAGTCGCGGGAATAAACGCCGCAAGAAGGCTCAAGGGTCTTGAAACGGTTGTCTTCCCGAAAGACACAATGACAGGCGCGCTTGAGGGATATGTAACAGACCCGAGCGTGAAGAAATTCCAGCCAATGGGCGCGAATCTCGGAATTCTGCCCGAGCTTGAACACAGACCGAGAGATAAGCGTGAACGTGCCGCCGCATATGCAGAGCGCGCGCTCGCTTCACTTGATAGCTTTATTGTTGAAAATTTAGGTGATTGATTATGAAAATTATTGTAGACGCTTTCGGCGGCGACAACTGTCCGCACGAGGTTGTAAAGGGCTGCGCTCTTGCGGTCGAAAAGCTAGACATCGACATAGTTCTGACCGGTATTGAGAGCGAGATCCGCAAGTGCGCCGAGGAGAACAACATCTCTCTGAACCGCATGGAAATCGTTCACTGCGATGAGGTCATTACAATGGAGGACGAGCCTAACTCCGTCCTCAAGACAAAGAAAAACAGCTCAATGGCTGTTGGTATCCGCCTGCTCAACGAGGGCAAAGGCGACGCGTTCATCAGCGCGGGCAACAGCGGTGCTCTCTGCGTAGGAGCAACTCTCGGAATCAAGCGAATCAAGGGCATCAAGCGTCCGGCGTTCGCGCCCGTTATTCCCACCGAAACAGGCTCCGCCATGCTGCTCGACGGCGGCGCGAATGTCGACTGCCGTCCCGAAATGCTCTATCAGTTCGCTCTCATGGGCTCTGTCTACATGGAGAGAGTAATGAAGGTCAACAATCCAAGAGTCGGACTCGGCAACGTAGGCACCGAGGATCACAAGGGCACAGAGCTTTATCGCGAGACATATAAGATGCTCAAGAACAGCAGCCTTAATTTCATCGGCAACGTCGAGGGCAGAGATATCTCAAAGGGCGTGTGCGACGTAGTAGTCTGCGACGGCTTTACAGGCAACATGGTTCTCAAGACATACGAGGGCGTCGCGATAACCATGATGAAGATCATGAAGCACATGTTTACCGACAGCGCCAAGGGTAAAATCGCTGCTGCGTTCCTGATGAAGGATCTAAAGGGTATCAAGGAAAAATTCGACTACAACAAGTACGGCGGTGCGCCTATTCTCGGTGCGTCAAAGCCTGTATTCAAGGCTCACGGCGACTCAAAGGCGACTACTATGTTCAACGCTATCAAGCTGTCGACAAACTATGTTTCGGCGAATGCCATTGCCGAAATCACCACCGCATTATCGGGTGATAAAAGATGACGGAATTAGAAAAAAAAATCGGTTATCATTTTAAAAACAAGGATTTGCTCAGCGAAGCGCTTACCCACTCGTCGTATGCGAACGAGCGAAAGGCTCAGCACATCAAATACAACGAGCGTCTGGAATTTTTAGGCGACGCAGTGCTCTCAATCGTCGTGTCGGACTATATTTTCAGTCACTGTCCCGAGCTTCCCGAGGGCGAGCTGACTAAGCTCAGAGCGTCTCTCGTATGCGAAAAATCGCTTTTTGAGTTCGCGAAAAAAATCGATCTCGGCAGCTGTCTTGTCCTGAGCAAGGGTGAGAGAAACAACGGCGGCGCTGAAAGACCGTCGATTCTCTCCGACGCGTTCGAAGCTCTCATCGCGGCAATCTACATCGACGGAGGCATGGAGCCCGCAAAAAAGCATATATTGAACTTCATTATTCCGTCGATAAAAAATTCTCGCAGAAAAAAGGTCAAGGACTACAAGACCACCTTGCAGGAAATCGTCCAGAAAAACCCGGGCGAAAAGCTCGAATACGTGCTGACGGGCGAGAGCGGACCCGACCACAACAAGCACTTCACGGTCGAGGTTCATCTCAACAGCAACGTCATCGGCAAGGGCGGCGGCAGAAGCAAGAAGGAAGCCGAGCAGCAGGCGGCAAGAGAAGCATTGGAGCTGATGGGATATTAAACACAGCAATATTTCGATTTTCATTCCGCACAACGGCTGTCCTCATCAGTGCAGCTTCTGCAATCAGAAAAGCATCACGGGTCAGCAGTACCAGCCGACCGCGGACGACGTGAAAAAAACTCTCGTCAAGGCTCAGTCCGACTTGGGTGAACGGTCGAAAAATGCCGAGATAGCCTTCTTCGGCGGCAGCTTCACCGCGATTGACAGGGAGTATATGATAACGCTCCTCACCGCGGCAAAGGAATTCGGCAGCGTGTTTTCGGGCATACGTATTTCAACAAGACCCGACGCCATTGACCGCGATATCCTCGTTCTGCTCAAAAAATACGGCGTTACTGCGATCGAACTGGGCGCCCAGTCAATGAATGACGGCGTGCTTTTGCTCAACGAGCGCGGACACAACTCAGAGGACGTAAGGCGGGCGTCAAGGCTGATAAAGGAATACGGTTTTTCACTCGGGCTGCAGATGATGACCGGACTCTACGGCTCAGATTTTGAGAAGGACAAATATACTGCCAAGGAGTTCATAGCCTTAAAACCCGACACCGTCAGAATTTATCCTACGGTAGTTATGAAAGGCACTGCCCTTGAAAAATATTACCTTGAAAAAAGCTATAAGCCGTACACGCTTGAGGAAAACGTCGACTTGTGCTCACAGCTTATAAAATTATTCGAGGACGAGAATATTAAAATTATCCGCGTCGGGCTTCATTACTCCGACAGCCTGATTCAGAACGGCTACTGCCATAATTACCATCCTGCCTTCAAGGAGCTTTGCGAAAGCAGACTGTTTTATAATTCCTTTTTAGAAAAAGCAAAGCTGCTTGAAAGCAAGAATATCGATATAACCATACACAAAAAATCTCTGTCCAAGCTGTACGGACAGAAAAAACAGAACCTTCACTCCTTTGAGGATATGGGGTACAGGCTGAACATTATTTTTGACGATTCATTGGATAAATACGAAATGCGCATAGGGGTGAGCGTTTGAGATTAAAATCATTGCAGATACAGGGCTTCAAGACCTTTCCCGACAAAACAAAATTATCGTTTGAGCAGGGAATCACCTCGGTCGTGGGTCCGAACGGCTCAGGCAAGAGCAACATCAGCGACGCTATCCGCTGGGTTCTCGGCGAGCAGTCTCCAAAAAGCCTGCGCTGTTCAAAAATGGAGGACGTTGTCTTTAACGGAACGGACAAGCGCAAGCGTCAGGGTTATGCCGAGGTCACGCTGAATATCGACAACTCCGACCGCTTTCTGCCGTTTGACGGAGACGAGATCGCCGTTACAAGGCGTTATTACCGAAGCGGCGAGAGCGAATATATGATAAACAAGGCAGCCGTCAGACTCAGGGACATCAACGAGCTTTTTATGGACACGGGCTTGGGTCGCGACGGCTACTCAATGATAGGACAAGGCAAAATCGACAGCATAGTCTCCTCAAAAAGCGAGGACAGACGAGAGATTTTTGAGGAAGCCGCGGGTATTTCCCGTTACCGCTACCGCAAAACCGACGCCGAGCGGAAGCTCAAAAACACAGAGGAAAACCTCCTGCGTCTGCGCGATATCGTCACCGAGCTTGAGGAACGTGTAGGGCCTCTGAAAAAGCAGTCTGAGAAGGCTCAGAAATTTCTGGAGCTCTCGCAGGAAAAGCGCGGGCTGGAAATCGCTCTGTGGCTGCTTACCTTGGACAAGTCGCAGGACAGCCTCAAGCAGCAGGAGGAAAAAATCGCGATTGCGAAAAACCAGTACGATTCGGCGGAGCAGGCGCTTGCTGAAATCGAGGAGGAAAACGATAAAATCTACGAAAAAACAGGCGTCCTTTCCTCAAAATCCGAGGAACTGCGAAACAGGATATCCTCGCTTGACTCCGAAATCGCCGTAAAGCGCGCCGAAATCTCCGTGGCCGAAAATGACATTCTGCACAACAGCGAAAATATACAGAGACTGCGCGGTGAAATCGAGCAGGCGGACAAAAACGCCGGAGAGCTTATAAAAACAATAGCCGAAAAGCAGGAAAAAATCACCGCGCTCGACTTTGAAATAACCTCAAAGCAGCGCGAATATGCAAAAATTTCAGAGCAGCTGAACAGCATTAATCTCGACTCCAGCCGCAGCGGAGATAAATTACAGGAGCTTACATCAGAGCTTTCCGCGCTGACAACTCAGTCTGCTGACGTGAGAGTCATTGACATGACCGCGGACAGCAGCATCAACGAGCTGACCGCTCGAATCGAGAGCTTAAAAGAAACAAACGAGGAAAAAAACGTTCAGCTCAAAGAGCTCGGCGAAATGAGAGAGAGCTACGCCGTTCAGATAAAGACGGTGCAGGATGAAATATCTTCGGCTCAGAACGCCATTTCCGGTCTGGAAATGAAGCTCGCTTCCAAAAACAAAAGGAGAGATGAGCTTAAAGCCGAGAGTGACAGGCTGACTCTCGACCTCAACGAGCACAGAAGGAAAATATCCTTTCTCGAAAACCTCGAGCGCAATCTCGAGGGCTTCTCAAAGAGCGTAAAGGTTGTTGTAAACGCCTCGCGTCAGGGCAGACTTAAAGGCATCTGCGGCCCCGTTTCGAGGGTCATTTCGGTGCCCGGGGAGTACGCCGTCGCAATTGAAACAGCACTCGGCTCGGCAATGCAGAATATCGTTGTCGAGAGCGACGAGGACGCAAAGCAGGCTATACGTTACCTGAAATCCTCCGACGGCGGACGTGCAACCTTCCTGCCGCTGAACACAATAAAATCTAGAGAGCTGCGTGAAAACGGTCTAGACGACTGCTACGGCTATGTCGGAGTCGCCGCAGATTTATGCTCTTGCGAGGACAGATATAATAATATTCTCGGCTCGCTGCTTGGAAAAATCGTAATTGCCGAGGATCTTAACAGCGCCGCTTCAATCGCAAAGCGCTATTCCTACCGCTTCAAGGTAGTGACCCTCGACGGTCAGGTCGTCAACGCGGGCGGCTCACTGACCGGCGGCTCACAGCTGAGGAACACCGGTGTACTAAGCCGCGCCTCGGAGATCACAAGACTCAAGGCTCAGACCGAGAGCCTTATCGAAAAGGCGAAGAATGCCGAAAGCATCACAGAACAGCTCAACCGAGAATGCGCCTCGATCGACGCCGAGCTTTTGGGAACTCGCGCGGACTTGTCGAACAGACAGCAGGATCTTGCGCGTATGCAGGCTGAGAGCAGGGCTTGCGACACTGAATTTGACAACACAAAGGAATATATTGATAATTCCGAAAAAGAAATAAACGACTGTCTTGACCGCATTGATACTCTTAAAAAGGACAGGGCAGAGGCTAGAGAAAAGCTCACTGACCTGAATCTCAGGATCGCCGCGGCAGAAGAAAAAGTTAATTCCGTCACGGGCAGCCGCGCACAGCTAACTCAGAAGCGCGAGCAGCTTTCGGATACGCTTCAGAATATCCGCCTTGAAATCGTAAGGTCGCAGAAGGATATCGACGCGCTGAACTCCGAGATAGTTTTCGCAAAGAACTCAGGCTCCGACAACGAGGAAAAGATGGCGCAGCTGAAATCACAGATCGACGGTTTTAACGCCGCAATTGAGCAGTCGCGCGAGAGAATCGATGAAATCAACAAAGCGATAAAGTCCATCGAGGAGACAAAGACCTCCGTAAACGGACAGATCTCTGCAATAAGTACACAGCGCGAGGAGCTTGAAAAACGAAGTGCGCAGATACGCATCCTTGAGCGCGACAAGACATCTGAGCGCGAGCTTTCCGGCAGAGAGCTTGCCCGTCTTGAGGAGCGCAAGATAAACATCGAAAAAGAGTATAATAATATTATTTCAAAGCTCTGGGAGGAGTACGAGCTTACCCGCCGCGAAGCTGAAAAGACAGCGATAAAAATTGAGGAACCGAATAAGGCTCAGAAGCGCCTGACCGAGCTCAAGCAGGGCATAAAGAGCCTCGGCAATGTAAATGTCAGCGCAATCGAGGAATACAAAGAGGTTTCCGAGAGATATGAATTCATGAGCGCGCAGGTCGCGGACGTTGAGAAATCAAAGGCTGAGATAGAAAAGCTCATCGTCACCCTCACAAAGCAGATGAAGGAGATTTTCGTCGAGAGCTTCGGCGCAATAAACCGCAACTTCACTGAAACCTTCAAGGAGCTTTTCGGAGGCGGCACGGCGTCGTTGTCGCTGTCTGACCCCGAGAATATCCTCACGAGCGGCATCGATATCCTTGTTCACCCGCCTGGAAAAATAGTGGTTCATCTCGACGCTCTCTCGGGCGGAGAAAAGGCGCTTGTCGCGGTCGCTCTGTACTTCGCGATAATGAAGGTGCGGCCGGCTCCGTTTTGTGTAATGGACGAGATAGAAGCGGCGCTTGATGACGTAAACGTTTTCCGTTTCGCAAGCTACCTGCGCAGGTTAACCGCAAAGACCCAGTTCATTTTGATTACTCACCGCCGCGGCACCATGGAGGAAGCGGACGTTCTGTACGGCGTCACCATGCAGGACGAGGGCATTTCTAAGCTCTTGGAGCTGCGTTCCACAGAGGTCGCCGAAAAGCTGGGAATAGATTCGAAATAAAGGAGTATTCTTATGGGATTATTCAGTAAAATCAAGGAAGGCTTAAAAAAGACAAGAAAGGCTGTCATGGGTCAGATCGAGTCCATGCTCAGGTCTTTTACCAAGATAGACGAGGAGCTGTTCGAGGAGCTTGAGGAGCTGCTCGTTATGGGCGATGTTGGCGTTCCCACAGCTCAAAAAATCTGCGAGGAGCTTAGAGTCCGCGTCAAAAAAGAGGGTATCACCGACCCTAAAGAGATCAACAGACTTCTCGAGGAAGTCATTACAGAAATGCTCTCGGGCGGCGAGGAGCTTGACATTTCCACAAGTCCGTCGATTATCCTTGTAATAGGTGTAAACGGCGTGGGCAAAACCACGACAATCGGCAAGCTCGCTAATAACCTTCGTTTGCAGGGCAAGCGTGTGCTGCTCGCTGCCGCGGATACCTTCCGTGCCGCCGCGATCGACCAGCTCGACATCTGGGCTCAGAGAAGCGGCTGCGAGATAATCAAGCAAAAGGAAGGCAGCGACCCCGCCGCCGTTATCTTCGACGCTATTGCCGCCGCAAAGGCGAGAGGCTGCGACGTTATCATCTGCGACACCGCCGGCAGACTTCACAACAAAAAGCACCTTATGGACGAGCTTGCAAAAATCAACCGCGTTATTGACAGAGAGCTGCCCGACGCGGCAAAGGAAAAGCTCCTTGTCCTTGACGCTACAACAGGTCAGAACGCCGTCAACCAGGCAGAGCAGTTCCGTCAGGCGACGGGCATTACCGGTATCGTACTCACAAAGCTCGACGGCACCGCAAAGGGCGGTGTAGTCCTCGCAATAAAGGAAGGCTTGGGAATTCCCGTCAAGTACATCGGTGTAGGCGAACAGATCGACGACTTGCAGCCGTTCAGCGCGTCTGACTTTGCGAGAGCTCTGTTTACAAAAACGGAGGGCGCTGAATAATGAAGTTTATTATCGCTACGAATAACAAGAAGAAGCTCGTCGAAATGGAGCGTATCTTAAAGCCGCTCGGCATTGAGGCCGTAAGCGCAAAGGACGCGGGAGTCGTGCTCGACGAGGTTGACGAGACCGGCACGACCTTCTTGGAAAACGCTTTTCTCAAGGCAAATGCCGCCTATGTCAAGACCGGAATGCCGGCGGTCGCCGACGATTCGGGCATCTGCGTGGACGCTCTCGGCGGCAGACCGGGTATCTTCTCGGCGCGCTACAGCCCCGAGGACTGCGTTACAGACGAGGACAGAACCGCGAAGATCCTCGAGGAGCTGAAAGGAGTGCCTGACGAAAATCGCGGCGCTCATTACACCTGCGCTATCTGCTGCATTCTTCCCGACGGCAGCAAAATCGAGATTGAAGAAACCTGCGAGGGAAAGATCGGCTACGAGTTTATAGGAGACGGCGGCTTCGGCTACGACCCGATTTTCTATTTCGGAGACAAGACCTTCGCCCAGATAAGCGGAGAGGAAAAGGACAAGGTCAGCCACAGAGGAAAGGCGCTGAGAAAATTACAGGCGGCTCTCAAGGAACACTTCGGCTGATCGGAAGGGAAAAATATGTTAACAAGCAAACAAAGAGCGTATCTCAGAGGACTTGCCAACAGCTATGAGACAATACTTATTGTCGGCAAGGGCGAGATCACAGACAATATTATTATGCAGGCGGACACGGCTCTCACTGCGCGTGAGCTTATCAAGGGCAAGGTGCTCGAGACGAGCGCATATTCCTCGCGCGAGGCGGCTGATCTTATCGCGGAAAAATGCGCAGCCGACGTAGTTCAGGTCATCGGCTCAAAATTCGTGCTTTACCGCGCAAATCCCAAGGAGCCGAAGATAGTTCTGCCCAAGGCTAAGAAAAAAATCTGAACGGGGTGAAGAACTTGAAAACGTCAGAGTATAAGGATTTCATCCGTTCAAAAATGGGCGACTACCGCTTTACACACAGCGTAAACGTTGCAGATGAGGCTGTAGCTCTCGCGAAGATTTACGGCTGTGACGAGGAGCTCGCCTATACCGCGGGCATTTTGCACGACGTAACTAAGGAATTTCCGAAGCCCGAACAGTTGCAAATTATCACGGACGGTGGTATAATCTTAGACAGCGTGCAGAAAAACGCCCCGAAGCTGTGGCACAGCATTAGCGGCAGCGTATATGTGCGCGATTATCTGGGAATAAAAAATAACGACATTATCAACGCGATCCGTTACCACACCACGGGCAGAGCGGGTATGAGCCTGCTGGAAAAAATCATCTATATCGCGGATTTCACGTCGGCTGAGAGAAGCTACAAGGACGTTGATATCATGCGTGAGCTTTCGCGGAAAAAACTAGAGGACGCGATGCTTTTTTCCTGCAAGTTCACAATTACCGATTTGTCCTCAAAGGAGCTGGCTATACACCGAGACCAGCTCGATTGTTACAACGAATTAGTTCTCAATATCGAAAGGAAGTAGTCTATGACAGCTTATGAAACCGCCGTTGCCGCCGCAAAGGCGATCGACGGCAAAAAGGGACTTAACATACAGGTTATCGAAATCGGCGACGTTTCCGTTATCGCGGACTATATGGTCATCGCCACGGGCAACAGCTCGACCCATGTAAAGGCTCTCGCCGACGAGGTTGAGTATCAGCTTGACAAGGCGGGCGTCTCCGTCAGCCATATCGAGGGCTATCGCTCAAACAGCTGGATCCTGCTCGATTACATCGACGTGCTCGTCAATGTGTTCTCCGAGGAGGCTAGGGAGTTTTATGACCTCGACCGTCTCTGGCAGGACGGCAAACCCGTTGATCTGACGGACATCATTACGGATTAAATTACGGAGGGAAGTAAATTGAAGTATAATCATAAGGCTGTAGAGCCTAAATGGCAGGAAATATGGGAAGAAAAGGGCGTGTTCCACGCTCAGGACAACAGCGATAAGGAAAAGTTTTATGCTCTTATCGAGTTCCCTTACCCCTCGGGGCAGGGTCTGCACGTAGGTCATCCGCGTCCGTACACCGCTCTCGACACCGTTGCTAGAAAGCGCCGTCTGCAGGGCTATAATGTGCTCTATCCTATCGGCTGGGACGCGTTCGGACTTCCGACCGAGAACTATGCGATAAAGAACCACATTCACCCCGAAATCGTCACAAAGAACAACATCGCGCGCTTCAAGAAGCAGATCCAGTCGCTGGGTATCTCCTTCGACTGGAGCCGTGAGATCAATACCACCGATCCTGACTACTACAAATGGACACAGTGGATTTTCATCCAGCTCTTCAAAAAGGGTCTTGCCTACAAGAAGGAAATGAACGTCAACTGGTGCACCTCATGTAAGTGCGTTCTCGCAAACGAAGAGGTCGTCAACGGCGTGTGTGAGCGCTGCGGCAGCGAGGTTGTCCACAAGGTAAAGTCACAGTGGATGCTCAAAATCACCGAGTACGCCGACAGACTCATCAATGACCTTGACCTCGTCAATTACCCCGAACGCGTGAAGGCTCAGCAGAAGAACTGGATCGGCAGAAGCACAGGCGCCGAGGTTGACTTCACCACCACAACCGGCGACATTCTCACAGTTTATACCACGAGAGCCGACACACTCTACGGCGCTACATATATGGTAATCTCACCTGAGCACCCTCTGATTGAAAAGTGGGCGGACAAGCTCGGCAATATGGACGAGATCCGCGAGTATCAGGCAGCCGCTGCCAGAAAATCCGACTTCGAGCGTACCGAGGTCGCTAAGGACAAGACCGGCGTAAAGCTTGACGGCGTCCGCGCGATCAACCCTGTCAACAACAAGGAAATCCCGATTTTCATTTCCGACTATGTTCTCGTGTCCTACGGCACCGGCGCTATCATGGCGGTACCCGCTCACGATACCCGCGACTGGGAGTTTGCAAAGAAGTTTGATCTCCCGATCATCGAGGTCGTTAAGGGCGGCAACGTTCAGGAGGAGGCTTTCACCGACTGCGCAACCGGAATTATGGTAAACTCCGGTATGCTCGATGGTCTGAGCGTTGACGACGCAAAGAAGAAAATCATCGAATGGCTGACCGCAGAGGGTAAGGGTCACGCCAAAGTTAACTATAAGCTGCGCGACTGGGTATTCTCACGTCAGCGTTACTGGGGCGAGCCTATCCCGATCGTTCACTGCGACAAGTGCGGCTTCGTACCCCTCGACGAGAGCGAGCTTCCGCTCAGACTCCCTATGGTCGAGTCATATGAGCCCACCGACAACGGCGAATCTCCGCTTGCGAATATGACTGACTGGATCTCAACGACTTGTCCGTGCTGCGGCGGCAAGGCTACACGCGAGACCGACACAATGCCCCAGTGGGCAGGTTCCTCGTGGTACTTCCTGCGCTACATGGATCCCCACAACAGCGAAGCCCTCGCTTCAAAGGAAGCGCTTGAGTACTGGTCACCCGTAGACTGGTACAACGGCGGTATGGAGCATACTACACTCCACCTCCTGTACAGCCGCTTCTGGCACAAGTTCCTCTATGACATCGGCGTTGTGCCCACTCCCGAGCCCTACGCAAAGCGCACCTCGCACGGCATGATCCTCGGCGAGAACGGCGAGAAGATGAGCAAGTCCAGAGGCAATGTAGTCAATCCCGACGACATCGTCGACGAGTACGGCGCTGATACAATGCGCCTGTACGAGATGTTCATCGGCGACTTTGAAAAGGCTGCTCCCTGGAGCCAGGCGAGCATTCGCGGCTGCCGCAGATTCATTGAGAGATACTGGAACCTCCAGAATAATCTCATCGACGGCGACTCTATACGTCCCGAGCTCGAGAGCGCGTTCCACAAGACGATCAAGAAGGTCGGCGACGACATCGAGAACATCAAATTCAACACCGCTATCGCCGCTCTTATGGCTCTTATCAACGATATTTCGAATGTCAAGACTATCAATAGGGAAGAACTGAGAATCTTCTCGATCCTGCTCAATCCCTTCGCTCCGCACATTACCGAGGAGGTTTACTCCGTCAACAAGCTCGGCGACGGAATTCTTGCCGAGGCTCAGTGGCCTGAGTACGACGAGAGCAAGTGTGTTGACGAGACGATTGAAATTGTTGTGCAGGTCAACGGCAAGATTAAAACCAAGCTCAATATTCCCGTTGACGCGGCTAAGGACGACGTTCTCTCACTCGCAAAATCCGACGCGAAGGTAGCCGCAGCGATAGAAAATATGCAGATTATCAAGGAAATCGTGGTTCCCAAAAAGCTTGTAAACCTCGTTGTTAAGCCATAAACGCTGACAAAAACAAAATTTTTTATAAAATTCTACATTTCTATTGACTTTATTAGCTGCATATTGTATAATAACAAATGCAATTTTGCATATTACCCATGCCATGTGGCAGATGGGAGGGATAATAGATGGCTGAAATCAGATTAAAAGAGAATGAATCTCTCGAAAGCGCTTTGAGAAGATTCAAGAAGCAGTGTGCCAGAGCTGGTGTTATTGCTGAGGTGCGCAAGAGAGAGGCTTACGAGAAGCCCTCTGTAAAGCGTAAGAAGAAGTCAGAAGCAGCTCGCAAGCGCAAATACAGGTAAAAAGATGGGCGGACAGTTTTATGCTGTCCGCCTTTTTATCGGGGGTTAAGATTATGAAAAAAATTCTTGTAATGCTCGGTCCGAATCTAAACATGGTCGGTATCCGTGAAAAAGGCGTTTACGGCGCGGAGACTGCCGCGAGCATTGAGGCACAAATCAAGGATTACGCATTGAAGTCCGGCTTTGAAGCCGAGGTTTACCAGTCCAATCACGAGGGAGACCTGATTGACAAGATCCACAGCTCTCATGAGGATTTCTGCGGAGCCGTAATTAACGCCGGCGCGCTGACTCACTACAGCTACGCGCTCAGGGACGCTATTGCCTGTGTGCAGATTCCGTATGTCGAAGTCCATATGTCGAATATCCACGCGCGCGAGGAATTCCGTCACACCTCGGTTATCGCTCCCGTATGCAAGGGTCAGATCGCAGGGTTCGGCAAGCTGAGTTATTTTCTCGCGATTGAAGCCTTGAAGGAAATTTGCAATGACTGAATTATTCGAAAAAAGAATTAACAAGCTCCGCGGGATATTATCGGACAGGGAAGCGGCTCTTGTTACAAACGAGAAAAACATCGGCTACTTCTGCGGCTTTTTTCACAGCGAGGGCTATCTTCTCGTTACAGCAAACAAGTCGTATCTCTTTGTTGATTTTCGTTACATTGAGGCAGCACAGCAAAAAGCTCACGGCTGCGAGGTGATCTGTTTCCGCAGACTCAGCGAGGATTTGCTGAAAGCTCTCTGCGAAAACGGCATTGAATCCGTAAAAATCGAAGCCGAGTACATGACGGTTTCAAGGCTTAGATTCTTCAAAAAGAAATTCGGCGAAAAGAGAATTGACGTCAGCAATGAAGGTCTTGACAAGACAATCAACGACTGCCGCATAATAAAAGACAAAACAGAGCTCAATAAAATCCGCACAGCACAAAAAATCGCTGAGAAAGCCTACCTTGAGATGCTCAACTTTGTAAAGGTCGGGGTGTCTGAGTGGGAGCTTGCGGCTAGGCTTGAGTTTTTGATGAAAATGAACGGCGCCGAGGATATTTCCTTCGATCTGATCACGATCACGGGCAAAAAGACTTCCCTTCCTCACGGTGTACCGTCAGACGATAAAATATCTGAAGGCGATTTCTTTACCTGTGATTTCGGTGCGGTTTACGAGGGCTACCACAGCGACACCACACGCACCGTCGCCGTCGGTCACGCGACAGACAAGATGCGCGAGATCTACCAAACGGTTCTCACCGCGCAGCTGAGCGCGCTCGATGTTGTAAAAGCGGGAGTACCCGCCGCCGAAGTCGACAGAGCCGCGAGATCGGTGATCGAAAACGCTGGTTACGGAAAGTATTTCGGCCACGCAACGGGTCACGGAGTAGGGCTTGACATCCACGAGGCGCCCGGAGTATCATCGCGGGTAAAGGACATTCTCAAAGCCGGCATGATAATCACCGACGAGCCGGGAATTTATCTTCCGGGAGAGTTCGGCGTTAGGATAGAGGATATGCTCTGTGTGACGGATACGGGTTATGAAAATCTCGTTTCTCTCCCAAAGGAATTGTTAATTTTATAAAGGGCTTGCATTTTTTGACGATATTATGTATAATGGTAGATAATGAGAGCACAGTGTCCAAAGATGTGCGACTAAAACACTTAGGAGGTAATAACAATGATTTCAGCAGGTGATTTCAGAAACGGCGTTACATTTGAGATGGACGGTCAGGTAGTTTCCATCATCGAATTCCAGCACGTTAAGCCCGGCAAGGGTGCTGCTTTTGTCAGAACAAAGATCAGAAACGTAATTACCGGTGCGGTTGTCGAAAAGACATTCAACCCCAACGACAAGTATCCCACCGCTTTTATCGAGAGAAAGGACATGGAGTACAGCTATTCCGACGGCGATCTCTATTACTTCATGGATACCGAAACATGGGAGCAGCTTCCCATCAACAAGAGCGTTCTCGGCGACAGCTTCAAGTTTGTCAAGGAGAACATGGTCTGCAAGGTTCTTTCCTACAAGGGCAATGTTTTCGGCGTAGAGCCGCCCAACTTTGTTGAGCTTCAGGTCACCAAGACCGATCCCGGCTTCAAGGGCGATACAGCTACCAATGCTACCAAGCCCGCTACCCTCGAGACAGGCGCCGAAATCAAGGTACCGCTCTTTATCGACGAGGGCGAGGTTATCCAGATCGACACAAGAACAGGCGAATACATGGGCAGAGCGTAATCTGCGGGAGTAAGCTATGAATATTACAGAAAAAATTTCTTACATCAAGGGTCTTTGCGAGGGTCTTTCTCTTGACGAGAGCAAGCCCGAGGTCAAGGTTATCAACGCTATCATTGATCTTCTCGACGATATTGCCTACGATCTTACCGATATGGAGGAGCTTTACGACGAGCTCAGCGATCAGGTTGACGAAATCGATCAGGATCTCTCCGAGGTTGAGTCCGAGCTTTACGACGAGGACTGCGACTGCTGCGACGACGATGATGAGGATTATGACGAAGACGAGGATTTTGACTTCGACGACGAGGACAATCCCTTCTACGAGGTAACCTGCGGCGCATGCGGTCAGAAGCTCAACGTTTCCGAGGACGTGCTCCTCGAGGGCGAGATTGAGTGCCCGAACTGCGGCGAGCTGCTGGAGTTTGATTTCTCCGAGCTTTTCGACGAGGAAGAGTGCGACGGCAACTGCGACGGCTGTGACGGCTGCGAAGGCGAAGAAGACGCTGAATAATTTTCACTGAATTACACCTCTCGTATATGATGTACGAGGGGTGTTTTTTTGCTGTACAGAAAAAGGCGCAGGCGGCTGCCGAGAAAATGTCTCGTAATTATTCTGCTCGTCTGTTTTGGGTTTGGTCTGCTTGTCTATGGTTTTGAGAAAAAAGCAGCGGTGTTTTCAAACGCGTATATTCCGTCATTTGCCGAGAGATGCGCTACGGAAGCGATAAGCGACGCGGTCACAAACAAGCTCAGTGAGCTTGACCTGTCCTACGACGACCTCGCGAAGGTAGAGTATTCAAAGGATGGTCAGCCGCGTTCTGTTGAAACTGATCCGGTGCGGATAAACATGCTCAAGGCAGAGGTCATACGCGCGGCACAGGACGAGCTGACTAAGATTAAGCACAGCGAGATCATGATTCCTCTCGGAGCGTTCACCGGACTGACGCTGCTTTCAAACACAGGACCCGAGATACCGCTGACCTTCTGCATGACGGGCAGTTTTAACTCGCACCTTGAAAGCACCTTTGAGTCTGCGGGAATGAATCAGACCATGCATCACATAAAGCTCGTTGTCACGGCGCACATCGTCACGGCGTCCGCCGATTACGGAGACACGATAACCTTTGACACGGATTACGAGGTTGCGCAGAGCGTAATAACAGGGGAGCTTCCCACAATATATGGTGGGACACGGACTATTTATTAACGAAATATATTGTATAATTCTTAATAAACATATTGAAATCAAAAACAACTTGTGATATACTTAATTAGTTAAGTAACTAAAATGGGTTAGGAGGCGTTTATTTGTCTGATAATATTATCGTGGCGGATAAACTGTCTGAAAAACAGCAGGAATACATGGCGCTGATTGCCGAAATAATGGAGATACGCAAAAGAGGCGAGAAACCTCTGGCGTTTATCCGCACATATGGCTGTCAGCAAAACGTAGCGGACAGTGAAAAAATCAAGGGTATGCTCGAAAAATCAGGCTTCGGCTTTGTCGACGAGCCCGATGATGCGGATTTCATACTTTTCAATACCTGCGCTGTCCGTGAACACGCCGAGGACAGGGTTTTCGGCAACGTAGGAGCTCTTAAAAATCTCAAGCGCAGACACCCGCAGATCCTTATCGCTCTCTGCGGCTGCATGATGGAGCAGGAGCATGTCGCCAACCGCATTTACCGCAGCTTCCCGTTTGTCGGTCTTGTTTTCGGAACACACGCTCTGCATCATTTTCCCGAACTGATGTACCGCTCTCTCGTAGACGGCAGAAGAATATTTGAGCGCGGAAATGACGATAATAAACTATACGAGGGATTTCCCGTCAGGCGCGACGGCTCGTTCAAGGGCTGGCTGCCGATTATGTACGGCTGCAACAATTTCTGTACCTACTGCATCGTCCCTTACGTTCGCGGAAGAGAACGCAGCAGGGAAAAGGAGCTTATCCTCTCCGAAGCGCGCGAAATGATAAACTCCGGCTACAAGGACATCACGCTCCTCGGTCAGAACGTCAATTCCTACGGCAAGACCTTGCAAAATCCCGTGACCTTCGCCGAGCTTATTTCTGATATTGACAAGTATGACGGCGACTACTGGCTGAGGTTTATGACCTCGCACCCCAAGGACTGTTCGCGTGAGCTGATTGACGCTATAGCCAACAGCCGCCATATCAGCAAGCACCTGCACCTGCCGTTCCAGAGCGGGTCCGACAGGATACTCAAGGCGATGAACCGTCACTACGACAGAAAAAAATACCTCGAAACCATAGCCTATGCCAAGGAGAAAATCGACGGCGTATCGCTGACAAGCGACATCATCGTCGGCTTCCCCGGAGAGACCTACGAGGACTTCAAGGAGACCTTATCGCTTATCAGGGAGGTCGGGTTCACCTCACTGTTCACCTTTATCTATTCGCCGAGAGTCGGCACACCTGCCGCGAAAATGGACGACCCGATACCCGCTGATGAAAAGTCAAAGTGGTTCAGGGAGCTGCTCGACGTTCAGGAGGAAATAGCCGCAAAGCGCTGTTCCTCAATGGTCGGTCAGACAGAGCGCGTGCTTATCGAGAGCGAAAAGGAAAACACGGGCGAGCTAAACGCCCGCACAAGCGGAAACATCATTGTCGAGCTCGACGGTGACCCGTCGCTTATCGGCACATTTCAGAATGTAAAAATCACAAGAGCCCGCAACTGGATATTAAAGGGCGAGCTTATTAAAACGGAGGAATAACAAATGGATACAATCACACTCGCAAGAGAGCTCGGCAGAGCTATTCAGCAGGAGGAATCATACATCAACCTCAAAAATGTTCAGGCTCAGGCTGACGCCGACGCTCAGTTACAGGACCTGATCGGTCAGTTCAACATCAAGAGACTGAGCATCAACGAGGAAGCCTCCAAGAAGGACAGAGATCAGGAAAAGCTGACGACCCTCAACAAGGAGATGCGCGAGGTTTACTCCAAAATCATGTCAAACGAGAACATGATCAAATACAACGAGGCTAAGGAAGCCTTTGATAAGATTTCAAACCGCGTCACCGCTATCATTCAGCAGTGCATCGACGGCGTTGACCCCGAGGTTGCCGATTATACCGAATCGTGCAGCGGAAGTTGCAGCACCTGCGGCGGCTGCGGCTGATAACTGGAAGATTTTTTCAGCGAAAGGGAGTGTGAGAAATGGCGGAGCTGTCTCCGATGATGAAGCAATACTTTGAGATAAAAGAGCAAAACAAGGACTGCATTCTGTTTTACCGTCTCGGAGATTTTTACGAGATGTTCTACGACGACGCGATTCTTGCATCCCGTGAGCTCGATCTTACCCTCACAGGCAGAGACTGCGGTCAGGAAGAACGCGCACCGATGTGCGGCGTACCCTTCCACAGCTGCGAAGGATACATAGCGAAGCTTGTTTCCAAGGGCTACAAGGTCGCGATCTGCGAGCAGACAGAGGATCCGAAAGCGGCAAAGGGTCTTGTAAAGCGCGATATTATCCGCGTAATAACGCCCGGCACCGTAATGGAGCAGAGTATGCTCGACGAGAGCCGCAACAACTACATCTGCTCGATGTATTCCGAGAATAAAAA
>NZ_JAHLQB010000046.1 GCF_018918205.1 Lachnoclostridium sp. MSJ-17
TTTATATGGATTGGCTTCGCGATCGTAATGGCTGTCGTTGAAGCGTCCACCACACAATTGGTTTCACTATGGTTTGTACTCGGCGCAGTAGCCGCAGCGATATCTACGATATTCACACCCTCAATCTTCGTGCAGCTGGTGGTATTTCTTGTAGTATCAGCCCTGTCGCTGCTTATTACAAGGCCGCTCGTAAAGCGGTTCCGCAGCCGTGGCAGCACTGTCGGCACAAACGCGGACAGGCTAATCGGTCAGTTCGGAATAGTTACAAAGGGAATCGCCGATCCGTTTTCCGTCGGACAGGTAAAGGTTCTCGGCGAAACATGGAGCGCGCAGTCTGAGATAACCCCGATTGAAGTCGGCGCGAAGGTTGAGATCCTCGAGATCGAGGGCGTCCGTCTTATTGTAGAAGAAAGGAAATGATACCATGCAGGGAATAATCGGTTTTTCGGTTGCAATAGCCGTATTTTTGATTATCTTGATTCTCATAGTCCGCAACATCAAGATCGTGCCGCAGGCTCACGCATATGTCATCGAGCGTCTCGGCACCTATCACGCCACATGGCAGACAGGTCTGCACCTCAAGGTGCCGTTTGTCGACAGAATTTCAAAGAAGGTTTCGTTAAAGGAACAGGTAGTGGATTTTCCGCCGCAGCCCGTAATTACCCGCGATAACGTCACCATGCAGATCGACACTGTCGTATACTTTGAAATCACCGACCCGAAGCTGTACACCTACGGCGTTGAGCGTCCGCTGAGCGCGATCGAAAACCTGACGGCGACGACGCTGAGAAATATCATCGGCGACCTCGAGCTTGACAATACGCTCACCTCGCGGGATACAATCAACGACAAAATCCGCATTATTCTTGACGAAGCGACCGACGCGTGGGGTATCCGCGTGATCAGAGTTGAGCTCAAGAATATACTTCCGCCGCGCGAGATTCAGGACGCAATGGAGAAGCAGATGAAGGCGGAGCGTGAACGCCGCGCGCGTATTCTTGACGCCGAGGGCGAAAAGCGCAGTCAGATCCTCGTTGCCGAGGGTCTCAAGGAGAGCGCGATTCTCAAGGCTGATGCGGTAAAGGAGCAGAAGATCCGCGAGGCTCAGGGTGAAGCGGAAGCTATCCTCACCGTACAGAAGGCTAACGCCGACGCGCTGAGAATGCTCAACGAAGCGGCTCCCAGCGACAGGATCATTCAGCTGAGGTCGCTCGAGGCATTTGCCAAAGCCGCTGACGGCAAGGCGACAAAAATAATCATACCGTCCGATATTCAGGGACTTGCGGGCAACATCGCCGCGATAAAGGAAATCTGGAAGGACGAGAACTGACATCAAACGCGCGCTGTTTCCGGCGCGCGTCTTTATGATAAATTGAGAGGGATTGATAGCGTTGTACTGGATTGAATTGCTCTGGTATTTTATTATCATATCTTTTTTCGGCTGGCTGTTCAGCTGTATCTATAATTTTTTCAACGAGAAAAAGTTCTATAACAAGGGTTTTCTGACTCTGCCGTTTTCGCCTGTATACGGCGCGAGCGCGGTGCTGTGTTACCTTGTTTTCAATCAGCTTGACGAGCATATAGTGATAATGTACATAGGCACGACGCTTCTGCTGTCGTTCTTTTCCGTGCTCGCGGGCGTCGTCTGTGAGAAGATCCTCGGCTGCAAGCCGTGGGACTATTCTCACATGAAATTCGCGATCGGAAATTATATCACCTTTCCGTTTGCGCTATTGCTAGGCTTGGGCGGTACGTTTTCGGTCAAGATCCTGATTCCGGTCATCAGGCTGCAGATACGTTACCTTCCCGACTACATGAGCATCATTATCTCGCTGGCTATCGCCGCGGTTATTCTGATAGACTACGTTTTCTCGTTTATTACCATTATCCGACTGAAAAAACGCCTGAGCAAATTCAGGTCAGACAACAAGCTCCATGACGAAATCAGCGAGGAGGAGCTGTCGGAGCTTGAAAAAAACTACAATAAAATTCTAACCAACAATATTCTTCGCAAGCGAATGACCTCTGCGTTTCCCGAGCTTCGCGGTTCTGCCTACATCAAGCAGGTGACGGAAAAGCTCGACGAAATCAAAGAGGACAACATGAAGCAGTATACTGCTGTCTATGAGAAAGACGAGGATAAGCCGTTCGCGTCGGGCTTTTGCTTTGAAAAGCTGTTCATGCTCTTTCTTATCGGCTCGTTTATCGGGACCTGCATCGAAACCGTCTATGCGTTCATTGTTGAGGGGCATTTTGAGTGCCGCGTCGGCGTTGTGTACGGTCCTTTCATTCCGGTCTACGGAGGCGGAGCCTGTCTGCTCACAACCGTTCTCTATAAGCTCTTTAAGCTCAGCGACACGCTTGTGTTTATCATAAGTGCGGTTCTCGGCTCGTTTTTTGAGTATATCTGCTCATGGGGACAGGAGACCTTCCTCGGCACCGTTTCGTGGGACTACAGCGATATGCCGCTCAATATCGGCGGCAGAACCTGCCTGCTTTACGGCTGCTTCTGGGGATTTCTCGGGTTGATCTGGCTAAGGTATCTATATCCGTTCGTGTCAAAGCAAATCGAGAAAATACCCAAAAAACAGGGTTCGATCATTCTGGTCGTACTTTTTATATTCATGCTTTTCAACGGTATTATGACCGTTATGGCGATTTACCGCTGGAACGGAAGAATTGACGGCGAGCCGGCATCGAATGCTGTGGAGAGATATTTTGACAGGCACTTCGACGACGAGCGCATGAAGTTCCTTTTTCCTCACATGCGCGATTCAGAGAGCCTTGAGGAGCTGCAGAGCGACTCCGCGACTCCGGATTCGGCGACAGTCGATTCCGCACAGCAGAATTAGCTTTTACAAGGACAGAGCAATCTGTCCTTTTTGCTTTTAATTCTTTTACGCTATTGCAATTCACGGAGTTTTTCGATATAATATATGAGTTAAACTATAATCTAATATTTGTCAGGAGCGAAGTTATGAAAAAGGTAGCAATCATCATGGGTTCCGACAGCGATTTTCCCGTTGTCTCAAAGGCAGTAAAAAAACTTAAGGAATTTGACGTTCCGTATGAGGTGCACGTTATGAGCGCGCACAGAACGCCCGACGCGGCGATCGAGTTCTCCGCAAACGCAAAAAAGAACGGCTTCGGCGTTATCATCGCGGCGGCAGGCATGGCAGCTCATTTGGCGGGTGTGCTCGCGGCAAAGACCACGCTTCCCGTAATCGGCATTCCCTGCAAATCCGCTCAGCTCGACGGTATGGACGCTCTTTTGGCGACTGTTATGATGCCCACCGGCATTCCCGTTGCTACTGTTGCCGTTGACGGCGCGGCAAACGCGGCTATTCTCGCGGTTGAAATGCTCGCTCTTTCCGACGAGACTCTTGCGCAGAAATTAGAGGACATGAAGTCCGATATGGAAAAGGGCGTTGCCGAGAAGGACAAGGCAATGCAGGCTAAGGTGGCTGAACTTTGATGAATTATATGGAAATCCCGCGTTCCGAAAAAGCGATGGACGAATGCGGCGTATTCGGTTTTTATAACAATAACGATATCGACAGTATCGCGCTGACCCACGACGCGCTCTACGGTCTGCAGCACCGCGGACAGATAAGCGCAGGCATTACTGTCAACAACGGAGGAAAATTCTCCACGATAAAGGAGCTCGGAATGGTTTCCGAGGTTTTCCCTCAGAGGGTTCTCGATAAGCTCCAGAGCGGAAAGATCACCGTCGGTCATGTGCGCTACACCTCGAACCAGAGTCTTGACAGAGCCGCGAACCAGCCGCTTGTTCTCCGCTACAAGGAGGGCTCCTTGGCTTTGGCGAGCAACGGCGCGATTACCAACTTTCCCGAGATCCGCAAGGAGCTTGAACGCGGCGGCGCGATTTTCCAGTCAAACTCAAACGCCGAGCTCATGGGCTATGTTATCGCGACGGAGCGCTGCACAACCGATAATCTTGAGGACGCTGTTCTCAGCGCTATGACTAAGCTCAAGGGCGCGTTTTCGACCGTAATATGCGCGCCGAGCCGTCTGATAGGTTTCAGGGATATCTACGGCTTCCGTCCGCTCTGTATCGGAAAGCTTAAGGACAGCTACATCATCACCTCGGAAAGCTGCGTTATCGACAGCGTCGGCGGCGAGTTTGTGCGCGACGTCTGTCCCGGCGAGATGGTAGTCATCGACGAGGACGGCTTCCATAGCTATTACTGCGATAAAAAGAGCGAGAGAACCTCGCTTTGCATATTTGAGTACGTCTACGTTGCAAGACCCGACAGCGTTATTGACGGAGTCAGCGTACACACGGCGCGTCTGAAAGCGGGAGAGCTGCTCTACAAGGAATACCCGATTGAAGCGGATATGGTATGCGGCGTACCCGATTCGGGCATCATCGCCGCCGAGGGCTACGCGAAGGCTTCGGGAATTCCCTTCGGTATGGGCTTTATGAAGAACAAGTTCATCGGACGTAAGGTCGGCACGGGCATGGAAAAGAAAAAACGCCTGATGCAGACCAAGCTCACCGCGCTTAAATCAAACGTTGAGGGTAAGCGCATTATCGTAATCGACGACTCAATTATCCGCGGCGAGACCACAAAGCACATAGTCGGTCTGCTCCGCGAGGCAGGCGCAAAAGAGGTTCATATCCTCATCAGCTCGCCGCCGTTCATTTCACCCTGCTATTACGGAATAGACATTCACGACAAGGAAAATCTCATCGCCACCAAGCTCAGCGTACCCGAGATTTTGCAGACGATAGGCGCGGATTCTCTCGGCTATCTCAGCGTGGAGAGCCTTCGCGAGACTGTAAAGGACGCTGATATCGACCTTTGCGACGGCTGCTTTACCGGAAAATACGCGGCTGAGGTGCCGACGACGTTCTTTGTCGATAAATACGCTAATAAAATCAAACAAAAGTAACGGAGGATTTTTATGGAAAGCTTTTCGGAAAGTTACAAGGCGGCAGGCGTTGATATCACAGCCGGCTACAAGAGCGTGGAGCTTATGAAAAAGCACGTTGCGCGCACCAATACACCGGGCGTTGTTTCGGGTATCGGCGGCTTCGGCGGACTGTTCAAGCCTGATTTCGCGGGCATGGAGGAGCCGGTTCTTATCAGCGGCACCGACGGCGTAGGCACAAAAATCAAGCTCGCCTTCCTGCTCAACAAGCACAACACCATCGGAATCGATTCCGTTGCAATGTGCGTCAACGACGTAATCTGCTGCGGAGCAAAGCCGCTGTTCTTCCTCGACTACATCGCTATCGGCAAAAATATTCCCGAAAAGGTAGCGTCCATCGTCGAGGGTATCGCAGAGGGCTGCGTTCAGTCCGAATGCGCCTTAGTCGGCGGCGAAACAGCTGAGCACCCCGGTCTTATGCCCGAGGACGAGTACGACGTAGCGGGCTTCTGCGTAGGTATTGCGGACAAGCCCAAGATGATCGACGGCTCAAAGCTCAAGGCGGGCGACGTTCTCATCGGTCTGCGCTCGTCGGGCGTTCACTCAAACGGCTTTTCTCTCGTAAGAAAGATTTTTAATATCAACGAGGAAACAATATACAACACTTATCCCGAGCTTGACAAGCCTCTCGGCGAAGCCCTGCTCACTCCCACAAAGATTTACGTAAAGCCAATCCTCGCTCTCATGAAGGAGGTTGAGGTCAAGGCGGTATCGCACATCACCGGCGGCGGCTTCTACGAGAACATTCCGCGTATGCTCAAGGACGGCATGACCGCAAAGGTCATCAAGGACAATATCCCTGTTCTCCCGATTTTCAAGCTCATGCAGCGCGTCGGAAACATTTCCGAGCACGACATGTACAACACCTTCAACATGGGCGTCGGCATGGTTGCCGCCGTTGCGAAGGAGGACGTCGACAAGGCTCTCGCGGTTCTTAAGGCTAACGGAGAGGACGCTGTGATTCTCGGCGAGGTAATCGAGGGCAGCGAGGGAGTAGTGTTCGCGTAATGAAAAACATTGTTGTATTGGTATCCGGCGGCGGCACTAATCTGCAGGCTCTTATCGACGCTCAGAACAGCGGAAAGATCACGGGCGGAAAAATCACCTGTGTGGTTTCTTCAAACCCTGACGCCTACGCTCTGACGAGAGCTGCGGACAACGGCATTCCGACCGAGGTTATCCGCCGCAGGGATTTTGATTCTCTCGAGTCCTACGACGAGGCTCTGACCGCTCTGCTCAAATCAAAGAACGCGGACTTGATCGTCCTTGCGGGATTTATGACTATCCTCGGCGGCAAGGTCATATCAAATTTCCAAAACAGAATTATAAATATACACCCGGCGCTTATTCCTTCCTTCTGCGGCGAGGGCTACTACGGACTCCGCGTCCACGAGGAAGCTCTCAAAAAAGGCGTGAAGGTCACGGGAGCCACAGCGCATTTTGTAAACGAGATCTGCGACGGCGGCCCGATAATTATCCAGAAGGCTGTCGAGGTCAAAAACGGCGACACCCCACAGGTTCTCCAGAAAAGGGTAATGGAGCAGGCTGAATGGCTTATCCTTCCTCACGCGGTAGACCTCTTTTGCAATGATAAGATTAAGGTAATCGGCAACACCACCGAAATTCTTGAATAAACGGAGGCAAAAATGAAAGCGGTATCATTAACCAAAGAAATTTCTTCCACAAGCTATCCGGGCAGAGGCATCGTCCTCGGCAGAAGCGCGGACGGCAGGAAGGCTGTGATCGCGTACTTCATCATGGGCAGAAGCGAGAACAGCAGAAACAGGATTTTTGTTGAGACGGCTGACGGCATCAAAACAGAGGCGTTCGATCCCTCAAAGCTCGTCGATCCTTCTCTGATCATTTACGCGCCTGTACGCGTTCTTGGCAACAAGACGATCGTTACCAACGGCGACCAGACCGACACGATCTATGATCTGATGAACCAGCAGCTCACCTTTGAGCAGTCGCTTCGCACCCGCGAATTCGAGCCTGACGCTCCTAACTACACACCCAGAATTTCGGGTATCGTAAAGTGCACCGGCGGCAAGATGAACTACGCCCTCTCGATTCTCAAGAGCGCCGACGGAGATCCCGATTGCTGCGAGCGCTACACCTTCACCTACGACTCTCCTCTCGCGGGAAAGGGACGCTTCATTCACACCTACATGGGCGACGGCAATCCGCTTCCGAGCTTTGAGGGCGAGCCTACCTTGGTTGAGATCGGC
The DNA here is from genome assembly GCF_018918205.1 of Lachnoclostridium sp. MSJ-17. GTDB lineage: Bacteria > Bacillota > Clostridia > Oscillospirales > Acutalibacteraceae > Ruminococcoides. Next base: position 7,185 of record NZ_JAHLQB010000046.1, read on the forward strand.
GACGACGATATCGACGCATTTGCCCAGAAGGTATGGGACGCTCTTGACAGCGACAACAAGGTTTCTCTCTTTGTCCGCTATATCGACATCGAGACCGGCAAGGCTGATTCCAGAATCATCAACAAGAATAAATAAGGGGATAATAAAATGAACGAATTACTCTTAAAATACGGCTGCAACCCTAACCAGAAGCCCTCAAAGATTTTTATGCAGGACGGCTCTGAGCTTCCCGTCGAGGTACTCAACGGCAAGCCCGGTTATATCAACTTTCTCGACGCTTTTAACTCCTACCAGCTCGTCCGCGAGCTCAAGGCTGCAACAGGACTTCCCGCTGCGGCTTCCTTCAAGCACGTAAGTCCCGCGGGCGCTGCGGTTGCGACAGAGCTTTCCGACACGCTCAAGAAGATCTACTTTGTTGACGACCTCGAGCTTTCTCCGATCGCATCAGCTTACGCAATGGCTCGCGGAGCGGACAGAATGTCCTCCTACGGCGACTGGGTAGCTCTTTCGGACACCTGCGACGTACAGACCGCAAAGCTTCTCCAGCGCGAGGTTTCCGACGGCATCATCGCTCCCGATTACACTCCCGAGGCTCTCGAGGTGCTCAAGACAAAGCGCAAGGGCAGCTACAACGTCGTAAAAATCAACCCCGATTACAAGCCCAACCCGGTTGAGCACAAGGACGTTTTCGGCGTGACCTTTGAGCAGGGCAGAAACGAGCTTGTCATCGACGAAAATATGCTTCTGCAGAACATCGTCACCGAGAACAAGAACCTCACCGAGGAAGCTAAGCGCGACCTTCTCATTGCCCTTATCACTCTCAAATACACCCAGTCCAACTCCGTTTGCTACGCCAAGGGCGGACAGGCTATCGGCGTAGGCGCGGGTCAGCAGTCAAGAATCCACTGCACCCGTCTCGCAGGCAACAAGGCTGATATCTGGTACCTCAGACAGCATCCGAAGGTAATGAATCTTCCCTTTGTTGACAATATCCGCCGTCCCGACAGAGATAACACAATCGACGTTTACATCTCCGACGACTACGAGGACGTTCTCGCAGACGGCGTTTGGGAGCAGTTCTTCAAGACAAAGCCCGAACCCCTCACACGTGAGGAGAAGAAGGAGTGGCTCTCTACCTTCAGCGGCGTATCTCTCGGTTCCGACGCGTTCTTCCCGTTCGGCGACAACATCGAGAGGGCAAAGCGCTCCGGCGTTGAGTTTGTAGCTCAGCCCGGCGGTTCTATCCGCGACGACAATGTAATCGACACCTGCAACAAGTACGGAATGACCATGTCCTTCACGGGCATCCGTCTGTTCCACCACTAAGAGGTGCAAAATGAAAATATTAATGATTGGTTCGGGCGGCAGGGAACACGCCCTGATCAAAAAGCTGCTCGAAAGCCCCAAGTGTACCAAGCTCTACTGCGCGCCCGGCAACGGCGGCATTTCACGTGACGCAGAGATCGTCAACATCGGCGTTATGGACAAGGAGAGCATGGTAAAATTCGCCGAGGACAACGCGATCGATCTGGTGTTTGTCGCGCCCGACGATCCGCTCGCCGCGGGCATGGTTGACGCGTTCCAGGCTGCGGGAATCCGCGCCTTCGGCCCCAACGCGAACGCCGCGATCATCGAGGCTTCCAAGGTTTTCTCCAAGAATCTTATGAAGAAGTACGGCATTCCGACCGCGAAGTACGAGGTTTTTGACGACCCCGAAAAGGCGATCGCCTACGTTAAGGCAGAGAATACCGTTCCCGTTGTTGTAAAGGCAGACGGTCTTGCTCTCGGCAAGGGCGTTATCATCGCTCAGACGATCGACGACGCAGTAGCCGCTATAAAGTCCATTATGGAGGACAAGCAGTTCGGCGATTCCGGCAACAACATCGTAATCGAGGAATTCCTCACAGGTCCCGAGGTTTCGGTTCTCGCCTTTACCGACGGCAAGTGCGTGAAGCCCATGGTAAGCTCCAAGGATCACAAGCGCGCCTATGACAACGACGAGGGTCTGAACACAGGCGGCATGGGCACAGTCAGCCCGAATCCGTACTACACCGACGCTCTCGCCGAGGAGTGCATGGAGACTATCTTCAAGCCCACCATCGAGGCTATGAACAAGGAGGGCAGACCCTTCAAGGGCTGTCTGTACTTCGGTCTGATGATGACTCCCAACGGCCCAAAGGTTATCGAATACAACGCCCGCTTCGGCGATCCCGAGGCTCAGGTCGTTCTTCCCAGACTCAAGACCGATCTGGTTGACATCTGCGAGGCGGTCATCGACGAGAAGCTTTCCGATCTCGATATCGAGTGGTACGACGGAGCTGCGGCGTGTGTCGTAATGGCGAGCGGCGGCTATCCCGTATCCTACAAGAAGGGCATCGAGATGTTTGGCATGGACGATAACGGTCAGGTCGACGGCGCGATTGTCTATCACGCGGGCACCAAGTACGAGAACGGCAAGTTCTATACAAACGGAGGCAGAGTTCTCGGAGTTACCGCGACTGCACCGACACTTGACGAGGCTCTGGAAAAGGCATATGCCGCGGTTGATAAAATCAGCTTTGAGGGCATGCACTTCCGCCATGATATCGGACGTACAAAATAATTATATCAAAAAAACACCGCATTTCGTTTGTGAAATGCGGTGTAGTTTTTTAAGATGCGTTTTTCAGCTGCAGGCGCAGTCTGTCTGAAATCATAGCGATAAATTCGCTGTTTGTGGGCTTGCCTCTGTCGTTGTGGATAGTATATCCGAAGTACGAGTTGAGCACATCTACGTTTCCGCGGTCCCAGGCAACCTCAATCGCGTGACGTATGGCGCGCTCGACCCTTGATGAAGTGGTGGCGTACTTTTTCGCGACGGCGGGGTAGAGCTGTTTGGTAACGGCGTTGATAATTTCGGGGTTCCTGACCGACATCATGATCGAATCCCTGAGGTAGTGATACCCCTTGATATGAGCGGGTACTCCGATTTCGTGGAGAATCTGCGTAACCCTGACCTCGATGCTGTACTCGTCAAAGCGGATCGGCTCCATAAAGAATTTATCGGAAGTTTTTTTGGTCAGGAGAGAGATATTCTCACAGAGCTGACCTACGTCGTAGGGTTTGAGCATAAAGTAATCCGCACCGGCGTTCATCACCTCACGCTCCAGCACGGAGCTGTGGAACGCGGAGAACACAATGAATACGGGAGCTTTATTACTTTGTCGTTTAATGCTGCGCATTACTCCGATTGCGTCGAGCCGCGTCATGAACGCGTCCATCACGACTACATCGGGGGACTCGCTCAGAATACGGCTGCAAAGCTCCTCGCCGTCCTTTGCACAGAAGACGGGAGAAATATTGCAATCCTGAAACCTTTTTAAATTCTCTGACGGAAAATCCGCCGCTTCCTCGGTGATAATCATTTTCTGCCTATTGTCCATGTTCATAATCTCCTAACATTTTGATTGTGAAATTATATTACCATAAAATGGTAAATTTGGCAATAGCTTCCGAGAAATTTTTTCACATTTTTTTTACCGACAGGATTCGACATTCTGAAATTATTTCAAAAGACACTATATATAGTTGCTAATAATCAGGAACACACCATAAATTGTGCCGCGACGCCGTAACCCTCTTCGGGATTGTTCAGAAGGACATGTGTGACGGCTCCGACTAATTTGCCGTTTTGCACAATAGGACTTCCGCTCATACCCTGCACGATTCCCCCGCATTCGACAAGTAACCTCTCGTCTGTAACTTTTATGACAAAATTTTCATTATTTCGCGGATTGTCGTTGCGTATGCCCGTTATTTTCAGGCTGTAGCTCTCTGGTTCTTCTCCGTGAACAGTCGTGATGACCTGAGCGTCGCCTGTCGTTATTTCGTCAAAATCCGCGATTTCAATCCTTTCACCGTCGGGAACATTATTGTCGAATATTGTCCCATAGATTCCGTTGGCGGTGTTTTTTGTCACCTTACCTATTGCGTTGCCGGTAAAGTAACCGTTCAGACTGCCGGCTTTGCCGGTGCTGCTTTTTTCTGTCGAGCTGATTTTCGCGCTGACTAGCTCCGCTTCTCCGAGCGGCATCATGGCTCCGGTGTCCCGGTCGCAAATTCCGTGACCGAGCGCGGCAAAGTAATTATCCTCAGGGCTGTAAAACGTCACTGTGCCGATTCCCGCGCAGCTGTCGCGTACCCACGCGCCGAGAAGATAAGAGCCCACCGTGTTTTTTTGCGGAGTAATGTTTTTGCTCAGCTCCTTGCCGTTGCGCTCAATGATGAAGCTCATGTTTTTGCCGCCGCAGTCCGCAGCTGCTTCCATCAAATCCTCGTTAGTTTTGATTTCTTTGCCGTTTGCTTTTTTGATAACGTCGTTGACCTCTATGCCGCCTTCCTTTGCGGGACAGACGTAATGACTTCCGTTGAAGAATTCCTCAAGCTCGATAACCATAACTCCGTCGTTATAAAACTTTACGCCAAACGGCTGACCTCCGAGTATTACGGAATTGTCTTTGGCTGCGGCAGTTACAGGCATCACTGCAGCAAATAATGCGATTGCAAGAGACAACGCGGTAGTTTTAATTATTTTTTTCAAAAAATCACCTTCTTTCTGTTGCCCAAATTAGTTTTTACATTTATAATATAAGAAAACGGTGATTTTTATTATTCAAAGAATGAATGGAAGCGCTTTTTTGATAAAGCCCTGTAAATCATCTTTTTTGCAAATATTTTTCAATTATTTTTATTATTTCAAGTTTGAGGTTTAAAATGTCAGAGAAAATTCAAGGCTTGACCTCTTCAGAGGTAGCAGAGCGCCAACGGCAGGGCAAAACAAACGCCGCCGTCACTTTAAAAACCAAATCGGTAAAGCGAATTTTTTACGATAACATATGCACGCTTTTCAATCTGATTAACGTGCTGCTCTTTGTATCGCTGCTCTTGGTCGGCTCATACAAGAACCTGCTGTTTATCGGAGTAGTATTCTTTAATACGATTATCGGTATTATACAGGAGATCCGCTCAAAGCAAAGCGTGGACAAGCTCACTATCCTTACCGAAAGCAAGGCGGAGGTTCTGCGCGACGGCAAGACGATTCAGATTCCCAAGGAGGAGCTTGTTCTTGACGATATTATTTTTCTGTCACGTGGCAATCAGATTCCCGCCGACTGCGTAGTTGCCGAAGGTTCCTGCAAAGTCAACGAGAGTCTGCTTACGGGCGAGTCGGATTTGATTGAAAAAGCCGAGGGCGACGGGCTGCTGTCAGGAAGCTTCATATCCGCGGGCAAGTGCTGCGCGCGCGTTTCGAGAGTAGGCGCCGACTGCTACGCCGCCAAAATCAACAGCGAAGCAAAGTACATCAAGAAAAACAATTCGCAGATTCTCAGCTCCTTCAAGTTTATTATCAAGCTCTGTACGATCATCATCTTCCCGATAGGCGCCCTGCTCTTTTGCAGCCAATTCTTCTTTCAGCACAACAGTCTGCAGCAGGCTGTTGTCAGCACCGTAGCGGCTCTTGTCGGTATGATACCCGGCGGAATGATTCTTCTCACAAGCTCGGTTTTGGCGGTGTCGATTATCCGCCTTTCCCGCAAAAAAGTGCTTGTAAACGAGATGTACTGCATTGAGACCCTTGCCCGTGTCGATGTGATCTGTCTTGACAAGACCGGTACCCTGACAGCAGACGCGATGCACGTTTCCGGATTGATCGAAATCAATGCCGGCGAGGAAGAAATAAAAACCGCGCTTTCGTCAGTCCGTCACGCGAGCGAGGACATAAACGCCACGCTTCAGGCGATAGCGGATTACACGGATGAAATCAAGCCCGTCGAATGCCTGAACTTTACTCCGTTTTCCTCTGAAACAAAGTGGTCGGGCGGCGTATTTGCCGACGGAAACACGTATATTATCGGAGCGGCAGAGTTTGTATTTTCTGATAAAGAAAAATACAAAGAAGTATTTGACCGCATTTCTGAGATTTCGGACACCGTCCGTATCATCGCGCTCGCAAAGAGCGACAAGCCGATCGAGGGACAGAAGCTGCCCGAGGGATTAACGCCCATGGCGCTCGTCCTGATAAAAGATACCCTGCGTGAAAATGTCAATCAGACCGTCGACTATTTCAAGCAGCAGGGTGTGACTCTCAAGGTGATCTCGGGCGACAGCGTACACACCGTCCGCAATATCGCCAGGGAAACCGGCATTGAGGGCGCTGACAGGGCTGTGGATATGACCGAGATCAAAACCGACGAACAGCTCGACGAGGCGGCGGAGAAATGCAACATCTTCGGCAGGGTAACGCCGGCGCAGAAGAAAAAGCTCGTTCTTGCTCTCAAGTCCCACGGTCATTCGGTCGCAATGACAGGCGACGGCGTAAACGACGTACTCGCCTTGAAGGAAGCCGATTGCTCCGTTGCTATGGCGTCGGGCAGTGAGGCGGCGCGAAACGTGTCGCAGCTCGTTCTCGTCGACAACGATTTTGCCGCGATGCCCGAGGTTGTCGCGGAGGGCAGACGTACGATCAATAACATAGAACGCAGCTCCTCGCTGTATCTCGTCAAGACGATTTATTCGATACTGCTCGCTCTGTTCTTCACATTTACCGCGATCACCTATCCTTTCGAGCCGATTCAGCTCACGCTTATCGGAGCGCTCACGATCGGATTCCCGTCATTCGTGCTCGCCCTTCAGCCAAACCGCAACATCGTAAAGGGAAATTTCACGCTGAATATCATAGCGCGCGCCTTACCCGCGGCATTATCAGTATTCATGAATGTCGTCGCGGCGGCGATTCTCAGTCTTACGCTGCCGATTTCACACGCTGAGATTTCGACGATAGCCGTCTATGTCACAGCCTTGTCGTGTCTGCTGCTCGTAATCAGGCTTTCTCTGCCGCTCAACGCCCTGAGAAGCACTATGCTTGTCCTGAGTACCGCCGGTCTGACGATTGCATTTATTTTCTTCGGCAAGCTGTTTAATCTCGTTTTTCTCAGCCCGAACGCGATAATTATTCTCTGCGTACTTGCGGCGCTTACGCTTGTAATATTTAACCTGATGTATTCGTTCGCCGACCGATCTATTCAGAAGCATAAAAACAAAACTTTTAAGAGATAATATGAAAATACCGAAAAACGCAAACCTGATCATTCACAGACTTCAAAACGCGGGGTTTGAGGCTTATGCCGTCGGCGGCTGCGTCCGCGACAGCCTGCTCGGAATAACACCTCACGACTGGGACGTCTGCACCTCAGCGAAGCCCGAGCAAATCAAGTCATGCTTTGAAGAATACAACACAATCGATATCGGCATACGGCACGGTACTGTCGCGGTTATTATTGACGGAGAGCCGTTTGAAGTCACCACCTACCGTGTTGACGGAGAATACCGCGACAACCGCCATCCCGAGAGCGTGACCTTTACATCTGAGATCAGAGAGGATTTGGCGCGCCGCGATTTCACCGTCAACGCCATAGCTTATAACGAGGAATGCGGACTCGCCGATTTTTACGGCGGCGAGAGCGACCTGAAAAAAAGACTTATCCGCTGCGTGGGAAATCCCGACGAGCGTTTCCGCGAGGACGCGCTGCGCATTCTCCGCGCGCTGAGGTTTGCTTCCTGCTACAGCTTCACGATCGAGAAAGACACTGCCGCCGCTGTCCACAGGAATGCAAAGCTGCTCAAAAATATTGCCGCCGAGCGTATTCAGTCCGAGTTTGTGCGGCTGCTCTGCGGCGACGGCGTAGAGGGCATTCTCAACAGCTTCCGCGACGTGTTCGCGGTATTCATACCCGAGCTTGCAGAAACCTTTGATTTCGACCAGAAAAACAGGCACCACTGCTATGACGTTTACCGTCATATCACTCATTCTGTCGGCTTGATTGACAGCGACCCGGTTCTGAGGCTTACGATGCTTTTCCACGACATCGCAAAGCCCCGCGTTTGCACCGAGGATAAACAAGGCTCGCGCCATTTCAAGGGTCATCAGCTCGTCAGTGCAGATATCGCGCGCGAGGTTCTCAGCCGCCTGAGGTTCCCGACAGATACTATTGAAACCTGCGTGACTTTGATTATATATCACGACGTCCGTTTCAGCGGAAATCTACCTCAGGTCAAGCGAGTCCTGAATAAAATAGGCGAGGAGAACATGCGCCGTCTCTTTAAGGTGCAGTACGCCGATACGCTTTCGCAGTCTGAATACCTGCGCGGCGAAAAGCTTGAAAAAATCGATACCGCCAAGGCTCAGTTTGAAAAGATCCTATCCGGTAAAATGTGTTTTTCCGTTAAACAGCTCGCTGTGAACGGCAGGGATCTGATCGGCATAGGAATTACCGACGGCAAGCAAATCGGAAGTGCGCTCAGATTCTTGCTCGACAGCGTAATTGATGAAAATCTTCCGAATGAAAAAACCGCCCTGCTTCAGGCGGCAAAAGAATATTCTGATAAAGAATAAAAACCCGACCGCTCGGCCGGGTTTTCCGTTTGTAATGTTAAATTCTCGCGACGCCTGATTTGATCGCGGCGTTTTTGACCGCCTCGGCGACGGTCTTGCCGACGCGGGGGTCAAAAGCGTGGGGGAGAATGTAATCTGCACTGAGGTGTTCGTCGTCAACAAGAGAAGCGATCGCGTAGGAAGCCGCGACCTTCATGTCTTCGTTGATGTCGCTCGCTCTGCAGTCGAGAGCGCCGCGGAAAATACCGGGGAAGGCGAGGACGTTGTTGATCTGGTTCGGGAAGTCGCTCCTGCCCGTTCCGACAACAGCCGCGCCTGCCTTTTTCGCGAGGTCAGGCATGATTTCGGGAGTGGGGTTAGCCATTGCAAAGAGAACCGGATTCTCAGCCATCGACTTGACCATTTCCTCGCTCACACAGCCTGCGGCGGAAATGCCGAGGAAGACGTCGGCTCCTTTCATAGCGTCGGCAAGCGTGCCGGTCTTGTGACTGAGGTTTGTGATCTCAGCCATCTCGCGCTTAACGGCGTTCAGTCTTTCGTCGCCCTTGCAGATAATGCCCTTGCTGTCGCAGAGCGTGATGTCCTTGACGCCCATGTTCATCAGGTGCTTTGCGATTGCGATGCCCGCGGCGCCCGCGCCGTTCATAACGACCTTGATGTTCTCAAATTTTTTACCTACAAGCTTGAGCGCGTTGAGCAGACCCGCGGCAACAATGATCGCGGTGCCGTGCTGATCGTCGTGGAAAATCGGAATATCGCACTTTTCCTTGAGCTTCTTTTCGATCTCAAAGCAGCGGGGGGCGGAGATGTCCTCAAGGTTGATTCCGCCAAAGGAGCCGCTGATGAGGTATACAGTGTTTACGATCTCGTCGACGCTTTTGCTCCTTACGCAAATCGGGAACGCGTCAACATCGCCGAATGCCTTGAACAGGGCGCATTTGCCCTCCATAACGGGCATGCCTGCCTCGGGGCCGATATCGCCGAGACCGAGAACCGCGGTGCCGTCGGTAATAACCGCGACAAGGTTGTTTCTTCTTGTCAGCTCGTAGCTCTTGTCGTAGTCCTTCTGTATTTCGAGACAGGGCTCAGCAACGCCGGGGGTATAGGCGAGAGCGAGCTCCTCGGAATTTGAAATAGGAACGCGTGAGATAACCTCGATTTTGCCGTTCCAGTCATAATGCAGTTTAAGTGATTCCTTTCTGATGTCCATAAAATTACTCCTTTCTTAACCTACAGTATTATAAACCAGATAAAGCTGATTAGCAAGTGAAAAATCAAAATATTTGACATTTCGCGTGATTTGATATATGATAATTATGCGAGTGCGCCGAACAGCCGCGGGCAGAATCCGAAAGGATCTGTGCGAGGAAAGTCCGGGCTTCACAGAGCGATAATAACGGCTAACCGCCGCCGGGGGCGACCCCAGGGCCAGTGCAACAGAAAATAACCGCCCGATTTGTCGGGTAAGGATGGAAAGGTGAGGTAAGAGCTCACCGGAGGGCGGGAGACCGCTCTGCCGTGTAAACCCTATTTGAAGCAACACCGTGGAGGGACATATACGCTTGCTCGGCGTGTCCTATGGAGGTGGCATCGAGCAGGTTCGGGCAACCGACTGCCAAGATAGATGGCTGTTCAAGACAGAACCCGGCTTACAGACGCACTCGTGTTTTATTTTTCTATTACCTTTTCGGCACACTTTATTCCGTCAACCGCGGCTGAGATTATTCCGCCGGCGTAACCCGCGCCCTCGCCGCAGGGATAAAGACCCTTAAGCCCTACGCTCTCGAGGGTTTCAACATTTCTCAGAATGCGGACAGGCGAGGAGCTTCTCGTTTCAAGACCCGTCAGTACAGCGTCGGGATCGTCAAAGCCTCTGAGCTTTTTGCCCATAACCGAAATCGCTTCCTTCATCGACTGCGAGATTTCAGTTGGCAGAATCGTATTCAAATCACAAAGATTATAGTCTGGTCCGATACTCGGCAAAACTCCGCTGAGCCTGTCGGACTTTTTGTTATTTATAAAATCACCGACTCTCTGCACAGGCGCGCAAAAACCTCCGCCGCCGAGCGTGAACGCCTTTTCCTCAAGCCCGCGCTGAAAGTACATGCCGCCGAGAGGACTTTCACTGCGGTAATCCTCGGGAGTAACGCCGACGAGCAGGGCAGCGTTTGAGTTAATCTCGCCGCGCATAAATTCGCTCATGCCGTTTGTGCACAGCCTGTTTTCCTCGCTCGAAGCGTTGACGACCTTTCCGCCGGGGCACATGCAGAAGGTATATGCTCCTCTGCCGTTTGAGGTGTGGACGTTCATCTTGTAATTCGCCGCTCCGAGAGCCTTGCTGCCCGCGAATTTTCCGTACTGGGCGCGGTCGATTTCCTCGCGCAGGTGCTCGATTCTCGCGCCGACGGAGAATGGCTTGGCTTCAACCGGCAGCTTTTTTTCGTGCAGCATTTCAAAGGTATCTCTCGCGCTGTGACCTATGGCGAGGATAACACTGTCGGTCTCGATGATATCTGTCCTGCCGTCTGACTCAACGACCGCGGCGGTAATTTTTCCGTCAGCAGTGTGAAATCCCGTAAGCTTTGTTTCAAACAAGACCCTTCCGCCGAGTCCGATTATTTCCTCGCGCAGATTTTTGACGGTGAGCTTGAGCTTGTCCGTGCCGATGTGCGGCTTCGCGTCGTACAGGATTTCCTCAGGAGCGCCGTGACTGACAAATTCCTCGAGAACCTTTCTCTGACGGCTGTCTTTAGTTCCAGTGTTGAGCTTTCCGTCCGAGAACGTGCCTGCGCCGCCTTCTCCGAACTGTACGTTAGAAGTTGGGTCAAGCGTTCCGTCAGTCCAGAATTTATTTACGTCGGATGTACGCCTGTCAACGTCGCGCCCGCGTTCGATAACTATGGGATTCGCGCCGCTCTGCGCAAGGATCAATGCGGCTAACAGACCCGCGGGACCCATTCCGACCACGAGCGGAGAAGCGCCGCCATTCCATTCCGGGATTTCGTATTTATATGGCTTGACCTTTGAAGCGTTTTTAGACCTTTTCAGCACGGCGTCCTCGTTTGTATTAAGAACTACGTCCACCGCGCATAAAAAGAAAATGTTATCCTTTTTCCTCGCGTCGACAGAGCGGCGGAAAATGCTGACGCTTTTGATTGCGTTGTTTTCCACTCTCAGCTCGCGGCAGATCTTCTTTCTGACCGTGTTATCGTCGTAGTTGAGCGGAATATGCAGATTATTTACTCTTATCATAGCTGTTCACCAACAATCATGCCGCTGACAAATGCAAAATGCAGGTTGAAGCCGCCGCATTCGCCGCAGATATCGACCGCCTCGCCGCAGACAAACAGATTTTTCACTCTCCTGCTCTCAAAGCTCTCGGTTAATTCACTTGCCCTGACTCCGCCCTTGGCGCACTGAGCTTGTTCAAATCCGCTCAGTTGAGTGACAGGGAAATCAATTCCTTTTACCTCTTTGACCGCCTTTTTGATTTGCTCATCGGTCAATTCACCGCAGGTTAATGAAAAATCCGACGTTCCGCTCTGTTTCATAACCGCCTGAGCGAGCCTTTTCTGCAAAATGCCGGTAAAAAGATTATCGGATGTCTGTTTTGCAAACAGTTCTTTATTCTTTTTCAGAATATTATATATTTCCTTTTCGGAATAATCAGGCAGCAGATCTATCGAAATTATATCTCCGCTTTTTGCGTAAAGCGAGAGGTTGAATACGCAGATACCCGACAAGGCTCCGTCGGCAAACTGAATCTCGCCTTTTTCTTCCTTGACAGCCCTGCCGTTTCTAAGCAGACTGACCATTCCTGCCGCCCGCAAGCCCTTGAGCGATTTCAAAACGCCGGATTTGACTTGAATGGGGCAGAGCGCGGGCTTAAACGGCTCAATTGAAAGACCGAGGTTTTTGAGATAATCAGCGCCGCTCGCGTTTCCGCCGAGCTTAGGAGCCGCCTTTGAGCCGCAGGCGATGACGAGCTTCCTTCCGAAAAATTCATTTTCCGCCGTCTTTATCCGAAAACCGCCGTTTTCGCGTTTCAAGGATTTTATCTGTTCGCCGCAAAAAATCTCAACGCCGTATCTCTCGCAGGCAAATCTGAGCACATCGAGCACGGAGCTCGCCTGTCGGGAAACAGGGTAGACCCTCTGTTCGCTGTCGGCATAGGTCAGAAGCCCCAGAGATTTGAAAACCGTGAGCAAATACTCCGCGTCATATTTTTCAAACAGCTTTTCAGTATTAAGGCTTCCGCAGTATCTGTCGGATGAAATATTCATATTCGTCAGGTTGCATCTGCCGTTTCCGGTTGACAGCAGCTTTTTTCCGACGCGTTCGTTTTTCTCGATAACCGCGACATTCAGCTTTGGGTCATGCCTTTTTGCGGCGATCGCGCACATCAGTCCCGATGCGCCGCCGCCGGTTATCAGAGCGTCAAAGTTGTATTTCATGTTTTTCACCTAAAAAACAGGGCAGCAAACGCTGCCCGGTTTTGACTGTTATTATTTCGGAGCGAGACAGGTGAAAATACCGCCTGCACCCATACTTACGAGAAGGCTTGCCGTGCCCATGATAACGCCCGCGATCAGTACGCCGCACATAACCGCGATGGAGCTTTTCTTGAAGCCCATATCGAGGAAGCTTGCAGCGAGTGTTCCGGTCCAGGCGCCCGTACCCGGGAGAGGAATACCGACAAAGAGCATAAGAGCGATAAACAGACCCTTGCCTGCCTTTGACTTGAGCTTTTCGCCGCCTTTTTCGCCTTTGTTATAGCACCATGTAAAGAATTTGCCTATGTATTTTTTGTCCTTGCCCCAGATGAGAACCTTTCTCGCGAAGAAATAAATCAGCGGAACAGGGAGCATATTGCCGACAACACAGACAACATATGCCCAGAAGAGCTGCCAGCCCTCCATACCCATGCCGACGGCAACGGGAATTGCGCCTCTGAGCTCTACGATAGGAACCATTGAAATAAAGAAAATGATTAAATAATTCAGTAACATAGAATTCTCCTTTTCGTTATGTCAAAACATCAAAACAAAGTATAACAGAAATACCCGTTTTTTTCAATAGTTAACATGGCGACTTTTTGCCTTTAAAATCAATTCTTTCCGTAAAAACTGACACATAAGGTTAAAAAGTATTCATATTCATTGACATTCACTTTATTTGATGTAAAATATACAGAGGAGTGATGAAATGGATAAGCGAGCGACTTCCCGTTTCCGGGTTATAGTATTTATTTTGACCGCGGCGGCGATTGTCTTTGCCTTTGTGCATTCCGCAATGCCTGCCGACCTCTCGTCAAAGGAAAGCGAGGGAGCTTTTGCGGTGATTTACCAAATATTGAGATTTTTCGGTGCGGGAGAGGAGCTTACCGAGCATATCGTCCGCAAGCTTGCGCATTTTTCGGAATATACCGCGATCGGAATGCTTCTGACAAGCTGCGCCTATTCATTTGACCGTTTCAAGCCGTACAGGTATCTGGCTTATGTGTTTTTCGCCGGACTCGGCACGGCGTTTATCGACGAGACGATCCAGCTTTTTTCCGAGGGACGGGCGGGAATGATTGCCGATATGTGGATCGATTTTTCCGGCGTAGTCCTCGGAACTGCCGTAATGCTGCTGTTTTATTTTGTATATCAAAGAGTAAGAAGAAAGAAGATGAAGCATGAGTAACGAAATAAGAACTGAAAACAAGATGGGCACAAAGCCCATGCTGCCGCTAATTCTGTCGATGTCGCTGCCTGCGATGTTTTCGATGACGATCATGGCGATGTACAATGTGGTTGACAGTATTTTTATCGGCAACTACGATCAGGCGGGTCTTACGGCGATCTCGCTTGCGTATCCGTTGCAGCTTTTCCTGATAGCGGCGTCGGTCGGTACGGCTATCGGCGTAAACTCTCTTGTTTCGCGAAAGCTCGGCGAGAAGAATTTTGATATGGCGAATTCCGCCGCGACTCACGGACTTGTCACCTGCCTGTTTACCTACGCGGTATTTTTATTGATAGGACTTTTCGCGGTCAGACCTTTCATGGGGCTGTTTACTACTGACGCGCATACCGCCGACTGCGGAGTTCAGTACCTCACGATCGTGCTTTGCTTCTCAGGCTTTGCGACTGTCCAGATAATGATCGAAAAGACGCTTCAAGCCACGGGAAACATGATTTATCCCATGCTCTTTCAGCTTATGGGAGCTGTGGTTAATATCATCTTCGACCCGCTTATGATTTTCGGAATCGGTATTTTCCCGGAATTCGGAGTTGCCGGCGCCGCAATCGCGACTGTTTTCGGACAGTTCTGCGGTATGGTTTTCTCGATTATAGTTCTTTTCAAGAAAAATCACGAGGTCAAGGTCAGCTTCAAAAACTTCAAGCTGAAAGGCGCGATTATAAAGAATATCTATTCCGTTGGCTTACCTTCTATTATTATGCAGTCGATAGGCGCGGTTATGATGCTCGGAATAAACGCGATATTCATGGCGGCGGGTTCCGCAGTGTCGGTAACTGTTTTCGGAATCTACTTCAAGCTCCAGAGCTTTGTATTTATGCCCTGCTTCGGACTCAATCAGGGCGTTATGCCCGTTATCGGCTACAACTACGGCGCGCGCAACAGAAAACGCGTGTATTCCGCTCTCAAGTGCGGAATCGTCATTGCGGTTATTATCATGTCTGTCGGCGTCTTGCTTATGTGGCTGATTCCCGACGTGCTGATTTCGATGTTCGGCGGCGGACGGGAGCTTATGGAAGTCGGAGTTCCCGCGTTCAGAACAGTCAGCCTTTGCTTCCTTCCGGCAGCGGCGGGCATCTTGTTCACCACGCTGTTTCAGGCGGTCGGAAAGGGCGTGCGCAGTCTGCTGATGTCGGTTTGCCGTCAGCTGGTTATCCTGCTTCCGGCTGCGTTTATTCTCTCAGTAACTGTCGGAGTCAGCGCGGTTTGGTATGCCTTCCCGATTGCGGAGATCGGCTGTCTTATTCTCGCGATATTCTTCTTCCTCGATTTGGTGAGGAACGATTTCAAAAAACTCAATTGATTAAATCACACCTCAGCGCATATATTTGCACTGAGGTGATTTTTTTGGAAGATAACAGGGACATTATTACATATGACGAAGGCTGGCAGAGCGTGAGCGAAAGTGAGACGCCTGTGATTATCGAACCGACGCCTGTGAATGATAATACTGAACCAAAGCCGATAAAGCCGCCGAAGCAGCTGTTGCTGACCGCGCAGCTCGTTTTGTGTCTTTTGATTGCGCTTGCCGCCTTTGTCCTGAAAAGCATCGGGGGAGAGCTTTACCGGAGCGTTCACGAGTGGTATGTCGGAGCCTTGAACAACACGGCGATTTTTGACGGGAGAAATGAATCCGACCTGAGTATTCTTACCGAAAAGGCGACTGCCGATGAGGTTTAAGCTTTGCGGAATACACTTCGAAATATCATATCTGCTGCTGTGCCTTGCCGCGATCAGCGTTATCCTCGGCATTTTTCAGAGCTTTTGCTATTGCGTTCTGGCTGTGATCATTCACGAGAGCGGACACCTGATTACAATGATGATTCTCGGATATTTCCCTGAAAGAATTAAAATCCTGCTTTTCGAAATCTCCATTTCCGACCCGTCGAGGCAGGAGAGAAGCAGGCGGGAGAACCTTCTTATAATTTTTTTCGGTCCCGCATCGAATTTTATTTGTGTTCTGCCGCTTTTTCTGTTATACTTATGTGGAACGGAAAAAATTCTCCCTTTCGCGGCGGCGAATCTCTCGGTCGGACTGTTCAATCTGCTGCCCGTGATGTCACTCGACGGCGGACAGCTGCTCTATATTTTTCTTTGCCGCAGGCGTTCGCCGGAGCAGGCGGAAAAAATCGTCTGCCGCCTTACGTTTATCTGCATTTTTCCTCTCGCCGCGCTGGGGTTTGTGATTCTTTTCCACTCTCATTACAACTTTTCACTGCTCTTTGTCTGCGTGTACCTGATTTTCGCGCTGCTGACAAGGCAGGAAAAATACTACTGACGGAGGTTGCCATGGTCAGCAAGGAAGTAGAAAAACTGCTCTTGAAGGTTCAGAAGCCCGGACGCTATGTCGGCGGAGAGCTAAATGAGGTCATAAAGGACAAACGCAAGGTGGACGTCCGCTTTGCCTTCTGTTTTCCCGACACATACGAGGTGGGAATGTCGCATCTCGGCATGAAAATTCTCTACAGCCTGTTCAACAGCGTTGATTATATCTGGTGCGAGCGGGTTTTCGCGCCTTGGATAGATATGGAGGAGCTGATGCGCGGGCGCAATATCCCGCTGTACGCTCTCGAGAGCGGCGACCCCGTATCCGATTTTGATTTTATCGGTTTCACTCTCCAGTATGAGCTCAGCTACACGAATATGCTCAACATGCTCAGGATGAGCAATGTGCCGATTTATTCGCGCGACAGGACGGAGCTGAAAAATATCGTAGTCGCGGGTGGCCCCTGCGCCTGCAATCCCGAGCCGGTTGCTGATTTTGTCGATATGTTCTTTATCGGCGAAGGCGAGGAGGTAGACCTCGAGGTCATGGAGCTTTTCCGCGAGTGCAGGGCGAACGGAGAAAGCAAGGCGGAATTTTTGGAACGCTGCGCCCGGATAGAGGGCGTTTACGTGCCTTCTCTCTACGAGGTAAGCTACAATGACGATGGAACTATAGCCGCGTTTACTCCGAAGGGAAGCGCTCCGGCTGTCATTCACAAGCGCCTGATGAAAAAAATGGACGAGAGTTATTATCCCGACAATTTCGTTGTACCGAACGTAGAAATCGTCCATGACCGCGCCGTGCAGGAGATTTTCCGCGGCTGTATCCGCGGCTGCCGCTTCTGTCAGGCGGGCTTCATTTACCGTCCCGTCCGCGAAAAGTCGCCCGAGGTCATCAACGAGCAGTGCAAAAAGCTCTGCATGAATACCGGTTATGACGAGGTGTCACTGTCGTCGCTGAGCTCGAGCGACTACAGTCAGATCGTGCCGCTGCTCGAAAAGCTGACAAGCTGGTGCGGCGACGAAAAGGTCAGTATTTCGCTTCCGTCGCTTCGAGTCGACGGCTTTACCGACGAGATCATGAACAAGATAAAAACCGTGCGCAAGAGCGGTCTGACCTTTGCGCCCGAGGCGGGAAGTCAGCGAATGCGCGACGTTATAAACAAGAATGTCCGCCACGACGAGCTTATGCAGACCTGCGCGACCGCGTTCGCAGGAGGCTGGACGACCGTCAAGCTTTACTTTATGATAGGTCTGCCGACGGAGACAATGGACGACGTCGCGGATATCGCGCATCTCGGTCAGTCGGTAGTTGATACATATTATCAGACTCCGAACCGCTCAAAGGGCAAGTCCGTCCGCGTGACGGTTTCCGCGTCCTCCTTTGTGCCTAAGCCGTTCACACCCTTCCAGTGGGAGCCGCAGGACACTATTCCCGTTCTGCACGAGAAGCAGGAGCATATCAAGGAGAGCATTATCACGAAGAAAATAACCTTTAACTATCACGACGCGGACACCAGTTTCCTCGAGGCGGTTTTCGCACGCGGTGACAGAAGGCTGTCAAAGGCGATGGCGCTTGCCTGCGAAAGAGGCTTCCATTTTGACGGCTGGAACGATTGCTTTGATCTGCAAAAATGGCTCGATATTTTCGAGGAATGCGGTATCGACCCGGCGTTTTACGCGAACCGCCGCCGCTCCTTCGACGAAATCCTGCCGTGGGATCACATCGACTATGGCGTGAGCAAGCAGTTTTTGATTAAGGAATGCCAAAAGGCATATAATAACACGACCACACCGCACTGCCGTCTGAAATGCAGCGGCTGCGGAGCGGCAAAATACGGGGAGGGAGTTTGCTTTGAGAAACGTCAGGATATGGTTTAAGAAGGACTATGAGTGCCGCTATATTTCCCACCTCGACCTCAACCGTGTAATGCTTCGCGCTCTCCACAAGAGCAAGCTTCCGATATGGCACACTGAGGGCTTTAATCCGCACCCGTTTGCGACATTTCCCTTGCCGCTGTCTCTCGGCTTCCGCGGCGTTAACGAGTGCATGGACGTAAAGCTTGAGGACGACAGCCTTGACATAAAGACGATTCCGGACAGGCTCAATCCCTGTCTGCCGCGCGGAATACGCGTGTTCGACGCGACGGAGGTTGTGATGAAGGCGGGCAAGGTCGCGTTCGCGTCATTTACGATGCGGATAAGCGCGGACAGGCTTTCGTCGTCGGTAGTGACCGCACAGCTCAGGGAGCTTCTGAGCCGTGAGGTCATCGAAATAGAAAAGAAGTCCAAGAAGGGCATGAAAACCGTCGACATCAAGCAGGGCGTACGCAGCTATGAGTTAAAGGAGATGTTTGACTGCGCACAGCTTGACGTGATTTTATCGGCGGGCAGCAGCGACAACGTCAATCCTCAGCTTATAGTTTCCGCTCTGTCCCGTGAAAACGGAGTTGAATACGACGCGGATATTACCCGAAACGACTTATATAATTCGGAATTAGAATTATTCAGGTGAGATTATGTTTGAATTTACAATTAACAGAGCCGGACTTCTGAATGAATTTCTGCGCGGCTTTTCGGACTATGTAAATAAGTCGTATAAATTTACGATGAAATTTCTCGCGAGCCCCGAGCGCGCCGATTTCAGCGAGAACGACAGACTTGTACTGATCGCGGTCAACAAGTCGGTTTACCAGAATCTCTACAGCTTCCTGCGGCTCAACGACAGCCATATGCAGTATGCGGCGTTTGCATGCCTTGAGAACGCGGTTTACGCCATGCGCCTGTTCAGCGTGATCGCTCCGTACACAGAGTATCGATATAAGTTTCTCACCGATCTAGAGTTTTCGCTCGCGGATTGCGAGGACGAGCTTGCTCAGGATGACGGCGAGTTTGACGAGAATATGGAGCATTTTTCTCTTAAAGAATTTTGTGAGGGCATTCACAGGGTAAATACCTTTGAGCTGAAAACCGCGTCTATCTCCTCGCAGCTCAACGACGGAAGCCTGTATCTCGGGTTATCCTGCGGCAATACCCTCAGCGACGAGCTCCAGGATGAGGTGCGCAAAAATCTCATAGGCGCGTTTGTGGCTCTCACCAAATACGCGAGAATGTTCGAGAGCGACGGAGTCGACAAGGAGCTCAAGGAGCTTGAGGACAGCTTATACTCGCGCTTTCTGGAATACCTAAAGAATTAACGGCGGGCGGCATTTTAAAAGTTTCACCTATGTTTTCATAAAACTTCAAATAGTTTTCACAAACGGACGGTAATATATAGTCACAGCAACAGGAAAGGCTGTAAAAAAAGTTTACCACCATTTTTTCATAGATGTTCCTTTTATTAGTAGAAAGACTGACCGCGAGGTTGGTCTTTTGCTTTTGGTGAAATATGTATTATTATTCCTTAAACGAATATTTAAAAAACACCTTCGGCGAGAAGGTCTACAAGATCTCCCTCGACGGCGGTATGACCTGTCCCAACCGCGACGGTACTCTGGGCAGCCGCGGGTGTATATTTTGCAGCGGCGGCGGTTCGGGTGAGTTCTCCGCCGACAGAAATCTCAGCGTCAGCGGACAGATCGAACAGGCAAAGCTGCGCATATCCGCAAAGACCGGCTGCAGGCGCTTTATTGCCTATTTTCAGCCATTTACAAACACCTACGCCGATGTTTCGTACCTGAGAAGGATTTTTTATGAAGCGATTCTTCCCGATGAAATCGCCGTTCTTTCGATCGCGACAAGACCCGACTGCCTGGGAAAAGAGGTAATTGACCTCCTCTCGGAGCTGAATCAGATCAAGCCCGTATGGGTAGAGCTGGGATTGCAGACGGTACACGCGAAGACAGCTGAGTATATCCGCCGCGGCTATCCTCTCGGGGTCTATAACAAGGCGGTCGCTCAGCTCCGTGAAGCAGGGGTGAGTGTGATAACACATGTAATACTCGGCTTGCCGGGTGAGAACAAAGAAATGATGCTTCAAACCGTGAGGTACGCGGGGGAGAGAAGCGAAGGAGTGAAGCTGCAGCTCCTTCATGTGCTCAAAGGAACCGACCTGCTTGCCGATTACAGGCAGGGCATGTTTGAAACCCTCACTCTTGAGCAATACCT
>NZ_JAHLQB010000070.1 GCF_018918205.1 Lachnoclostridium sp. MSJ-17
ACACGTTACCAAACATGCGCGGCAATTGATTCTGTCAGTCAGTAGGAGCAATGCGTGGGCGAGCGCTTATCTGGGTCTTGTAACCCGTTTTAGGCTTGCTTGAGTTTCACGGATTCAGGTATATGCAAAAGAAAAACGCTGTCAGCAGAAAAACAGACAGCGAATTGATGCGAAATATTATGGGTAGATATACGAATAATCCCGGTATGGATTATGAAAAGATTGTAAAATCGGAAGTAATTGCATATATGCGCGGCAAAATCAACGGCGATGACGCGCTGAAATGTGCGGTCGCTCTCGGCAAGCGGCATTTTGCTATACATACATTATTTACCTACCTCAAGAATTATACTGTAAAGGGATAACACACTATGCTGAATGAAATAGAAGAGTTTGAAGCCTACACAGGAAATCCCTATCGATGTTTATGTCGTTTGTAAAATACGGCTTAACGCAAATCAGCATAATATGCGGGTGAGATTTCTTTGCCTTGCGGACGGCAGAAGAAAACAGGCTGTCAAATTCTCCCATAGCTCCGGTATAAAACACCTCGCAGCCCTGCTGTATTGCCGCTTCAACCGCGTTATCAAGTTTTTCGCTGATATTATCAAATACATTCCTATGCCCAAAACTGCAGCACGCTTTCATAACGACCTCATTAGATACACTTTAGATATATTATGTGCCTATATCAAACATTATAGCACATTATAGGCATAAAATAAAGTCATAATAAATATGAAACGAGGTTTTGTTATGGCTGTAAAGAGTTTATCTATACGAATTGATGAGGAAATGCTGAACAAGCTGCACGTTGTCGCTGACTATGAAGGTCGCTCGGCGAATAGTCAGATATTGATTCTGATTCGTGACGCAATCGAGAAGTATGAGGAAAAACACGGAATAATTGAGATATAATACCTTCACGGTTGTAACACTTGACTTTACAACACGGCTGTGCTATACTTTCTTCATTGAAAGGATGACGAGTATGCAGATTTCAAGCAGATTTACTATTGCGATCCATATATTTTCGTGTATTGACACTTTTTCTGAAGAGCATAAGATAACAAGCGATTTTCTCGCTTCAAGTATCCAAGTTAATCCCGTTATTATCCGTAAGCTTCTCGGGCAGCTCAGAGAAGCCGAGCTTATCACCGTACAGCGCGGTTCGGGTGGCGCAAGTCTTGCGAAAGCACCCGATGAAATATCGCTGCTCGATGTATTTAATGCTGTTGAGAGTATTGAGGACGGCAAGCTCTTCCATTTCCACGAAAATCCCAATCCGAAATGTCCGGTCGGCAGAAGTATACATCCTGTTCTTGATGGACGGCTTGACCAGATTCAAACAGCTATGGAAAGAGAAATGCAGAGCATTACGCTTGCAGATATCTTTGCAGATACCAAAAAATATATAGAAGATAATTCGCACTCTTAACAGGGTGCGAAAATTTTTTGAAAAACTTTTGTTGTAACTATTGACATTACAATAAATGTGTGTTATATTATGGTTGTAACAAGCAGGGTTACAATAAAGCAAAATCAATTTACGGAGGAAAATATTATGAAAATCGCAGTTGTAGCAGCAAACGGCAGAGTAGCACAGAAAGTCATCAAGGAAGCGCTTGACAGAGGCTTTAAGATTAAGGCGTTCGGACGTGACGATGAAAACAAAACCGTTGCAAAGGATTATGTTAAAAAGGACATTATGGATCTTACTAAGGAAGATCTTGCGGGCTTTGACGCTGTAGTTGACGGCTTCGGCGCGTGGACAGACGAAGAGCAGCCGATGCACATCAAGACGTCTCAGTATTTGTGTGATCTTCTCAGAGGCAGCGATACCCGTCTGTTGATCGTTGGCGGCGCAGGCTCTCTTTATGTGAATCCCGAGCATACTGTTCAGGTCAAGGACGCTCCCGACTTCCCGGCTATGTTCCTTCCTTTAGCGAACGCGCAGGGTGCGGAGCTTGACGAGCTGCGTAAGAGAAACGATGTTAAGTGGACATTCATCAGCCCCGCCGGTGATTTTCAGGCTGATGGTGAGAGAACGGGCGAGTATATCCTCGGCGGCGAGGAGCTTACTCTCAACGAAAAAGGCGAAAGCATTATTTCCTACGCCGACTACGCTATCGCTATGGTTGATGAAATCGAAAACGGCGACCATATTCAGCAGAGAATCAGCGTAGTAAGAAAGTAACCAAGTTTTCGCAAAAATGAAGCCTCGCGGTTGAATAATCGCGGGGTTTTCTGTATAATAGAAAAAACAATTATGCGATACAAAGGAGCATAACTATGATCGCAGCAGATTATCTGAAATATATCGTCAACGAGATACACAGAACCATTGTCGCAACAGTGGATAGCGAAGGGTTACCCGTCACCTGTGCAATCGATATGATGGATTGTGACGAAAACAGCCTGTATTTTCTCACCGCAAAAGGCAAGGCTTTTTATGACAGGCTTATCACCAGAGAGTTTCTTGCTCTTACCGCTATGAAGGGCGAGGATACGATGTCGAGCGTGGCGGTATCTGTTCGGGGCAAGGTCAGAGAAATCGGCTTTGAGAAAATACCGGAGCTTTTCCAAAAGAATCCGTATATGAATGAGATATACCCGACAGAGGAATCCCGAAAGGCGCTGACGGTCTTTCAGATATACGAGGGCAGCGGAGAATGGTTTGATCTCAGTAAAATACCGATCGAGCGCGCGAGCTTTACATTCGGAAAAGCAGAAACCGCAAAAAGCGGATATTTTATCAATGATAACTGTATCGGCTGCGGGAGTTGCTTGGACGTTTGTCCTCAAAGCTGCATTGATTTGAGCGTTACTCCTGCGGTAATCCGTCAGGAGAACTGTCTGCATTGCGGCAATTGTAAATATGTTTGTCCCGTTGGGGCTGTAGAAAAAAGATAAAAGAATCGGAGGATAACGAAATGATCAAGGTTGCATTTTACGATACCAAAGCATACGATAAGCCGTCATTTGAGCATTACGGCGCTTTACACGATATTCAATTCCGTTTTCTTGAAACGAAACTGAACAAGGATACTGCCGCACTCGCTGAGGGCTGTGATGCGGTATGCGTTTTCGTCAACGATTCGGTTGACGCCGATGTGATCGAGCGGTTATATACTTACGGAGTTAAGCTGATTGCTCTGCGGAGTGCAGGATATAACAATGTTGACGTCCGTGCGGCTTTCGGCAAGATACACGTTGTTCACGTTCCGGCATATTCTCCATACGCCGTAGCCGAACACGCTGTAGCTCTGCTGCTGACCTCCGTGCGCCGTATCCATAAAGCGTATAACCGGACAAGAGAATTCAATTTTTCGCTCAGCGGATTGACAGGCTTCGACCTGCACGGAAAGACCGTCGGCGTTATCGGTACCGGCAAGATCGGGCGGATTTTCATTGATATTTGCCGCGGCTTCGGAATGAAGGTTATCGCATACGATCTGTATCCCGTAGATGGCATTGACTATGTTTCACTCGAAACGCTTTTCGCCGAAAGCGACGTGATCTCTCTACATTGTCCGCTGACGGATGACACGAAGCATATGATAAACAGCGCTGCTATTGAAAAAGGGCGTTGTGATCGTTAACACCTCGCGCGGCGCGCTCATAGACGCTGAGGCGCTGCTTGACGGTATCAAGAGCCGAAAAATCGGCGCGGCGTGTCTGGATGTATATGAGGAAGAAGCGGATATTTTCTTTGAGGATCGCTCCGGACACATTATGGACGACGAGCTGCTCTCGCTCCTTATCTCGATGCCGAACGTGATCGTTACGTCACTTCAGGCGTTCCTTACCGAAGATGCGTTGAACAATATTGCGGAGACTACCGTAAACAACATCCTTTCATATTACAACAACGACGGAATGTGCGATAACGAGTTGTGTTATCGCTGCGGAAATATTGAGCGCTGCAAAAAAGAACGAAAGCAAAGGTGTTTCTAAACGATCAACAGAAAGAAGATGATACTATGACACAGGCAGAAAGAAGGATATTTTTATTAAATTATATACTTGCTGAACGAGGCGAAGCGACTGTTATTCCACAAGATGAATATAGTCAAAAGCGACTTCTGCGCTCGCTCTTCAATATCCGTATGCCGAAACCTGTCAGCGAGGAATTTACAACAATTCAGGACGGGTATTTGCAGGAAGAAAACGCGCGCAAGGGCATTACCGATATTGCTGACTTAAAGCCTGTGCAAAAGGGCATCTATCTTTGGCAGGGTGATATTACCACGCTGAAATGCGACGCTATTGTTAATGCCGCGAACTCACAAATGCTCGGCTGCTTCTGCCCGTGTCACGGCTGTATCGACAATGCAATCCATACCTTTTCGGGCGTTCAGCTCCGTAATGCCTGTTATGAGATGATGAGGAAGCAAGGTCACGAGGAGCCGACAGGTCAGGCGAAAATCACACCCGCTTATAACTTGCCGTGCAAGTATGTTATCCACACAGTAGGACCGATTGTCAGCGGCAGGCTCACGGACGAAGACTGCGAGCTGCTCAAAAGCTGTTACCTCTCCTGCCTGAATGAAGCTGTGAAGAATGATCTGAAAAGTATAGCGTTCTGCTGTATCAGCACGGGCGAGTTTCACTTCCCAAACGATATAGCCGCGCAGATCGCGGTCAATACCGTAAAAGAATATCAGAAAGAACACGAAATTGAGGTGATATTCAATGTTTTCAAGGATTACGATTACGAACTCTACCGAGAATTACTCTCAGCAGATTGAACAGATAAGAGAAAAGCTCAATAACGCCGACGCGGTTGTTATCGGCGCGGGCGCGGGGTTGTCCACCTCGGCAGGAATGACATATTCGGGTGAGCGGTTCTACAAGCACTTTTCCGACTTTGCCGAGAAGTGCGGAATTACCGATATGTATTCCGGCGGGTTTATGGTTATGCGTTATCCTCCCGGGGTTTTCTGGGCATATTGGAGCCGTTTTATTTTGATTAACCGCTACGAAAAAGCGCCCAAGCCTGTATATGATGATTTGCTCAGGCTCGTAAAGGATAAAAACTACTTTGTCCTTACAACGAATGTCGATCATCAGTTCCAGATGGCAGGCTTTGACAAGAAGCGGCTGTTCTATACGCAGGGCGATTATGGGTTATTCCAATGCTCCGTGCCATGCCACAAAAAGACATACGACAACTACGACGATGTTATCGCGATGATTGAACAGCAGGATAATATGAGAATCCCGACTGAGCTTATTCCGCGCTGTCCCGTCTGCGGAAAGCCGATGACAATGAACCTCAGATCTGACGACAAATTTGTCGAGGACGAGGGCTGGCACAAAGCGTCTGAAAGGTATAACGCTTTCATTGATGAGAACAAGGGCAAAAACATCGCCTATCTTGAATTGGGAGTTGGCGGCAATACGCCTGTCATCATCAAATACCCGTTTTGGCAGCTGACGGCTCAGAATAAAAACGCTTCCTATATCTGCGTGAATCTCGGCGAGAGCTATTGCCCCAACGAGATAATTGATCAATCAATCTGCGTTAATGCCGACATTGGCAAAGTAATAACAGATTTGAATTAACAAAGGCTCCGGGTGAAAAAACTCGGAGCTTTTCATAGACAGAGAAAGAACGATATTGTATAATGTTTTAAGGAGGTGAGGTTATGCACGACATCTGGAATCCGTGGCACGGATGCAAAAAGTGCAGCGAGGGCTGCGAGAATTGCTATATGTATTTTCTTGACGCTCAGCGCGGCAGGAACGGCGCGGATATCTACCGCACCAAAGTGGGTTTTAAATATCCGCTGTCAAAGGACAGAAGCGGACATTACAAAGTCAAAAGCGGCGAACAGCTCCGTGTGTGTATGACCTCCGATTTTTTCCTTGAGGAAGCAGACGGGTGGCGTGATGAAGCGTGGAACATCATCCGTCAACGCCCCGACGTCGTTTTCTTCTTGCTGACGAAACGTCCGCAGAGAGTAAGGGATTGCCTACCGAGTGATTGGGACGACGGTTGGGAGAATGTCTTTTTCAACGTTAGCTGTGAGAATCAAAGGAGAGCCGACGAGCGCATCCCGATTCTGCTTTCTCTGCCGTTCAAGCACAAGGGCATTATGTGCGCTCCGTTTATCGGTTCGGTCAGCATAAAAGAATACCTCAAAAGCGGACAGCTTGAACAAGTCATCTGCGACGGCGAGAATTATGCGGGCGCGCGTCCCTGCCATTATGAATGGGTAAAACAGCTAAGCGACGAGTGCAAAGAGTTCGGCGTTACCTTCGCCTTTATCGGCACAGGCAGACGCTTTGTCAAGGATGGCAAGCTCTATCAAATTGAGGGCAGCGAGTTACAGGCTAATCAAGCTTATAAATCGGGACTTAGCTTTCAAGGCAAACCGATTAACTTCAAGCTAACCCGTCAGCTCGGCTTCAAAATTGCCAATGAGAATTTCTACAAACCCTATTTCGGTGAGAAGTGCCAAACCTGCGGAATGAAACCAATCTGCAACGGCTGTACCCGCTGCGGCAAATGCGAACCATAAACCGATCTCCGTTTGGATTAAATCCATGCGGAGATTTTTTGTGGACAATTATTCTGATTTCTGGTATCATAAAATCAGTAAATATTTGGAGGACGCTATGAACCAGATTGAACGCAGAGATAAGGGCTTAGCATATGTTTGCGACGACGAGGCATTCGCTCAGCAGGCGGAGTGCCGTAAGATTTTACAGCAGCTCAATTTTATGGATCGTTCCGATTTTGACGGTATAAAGGAAGTAGTTAAACAGCTGCTCGGCAAGTCGGACGAAGCATTTATCAATCCGCCGTTTTACTGCGATTACGGCTTTAATATTGAAGTCGGCAAGGAGTTTTTCGCAAACTATAACTGTACGATTATAGATGTTGCAAAGGTAAAAATCGGCGATAACTGTATGCTCGCGCCGAATGTGGCGATTTATACCGCAGGACATCCCGTACATCCCGATACGCGCCGTTCATACTATGAATACGGAAAACCCGTCACAATCGGCGATAACGTTTGGATAGGAGGCAATGCGGTAGTTCTTCCGGGCGTTACGATAGGCTCAAATTCCGTCATCGGCGCAGGCAGCGTAGTTACCCGTGATGTTCCTCCGTGGAGTATCGCTGTGGGTAACCCGTGCAAAGTTATAAAAAATATCACCGAAGCCGACAGAAAAAAGCTGTTCAAGGACGAAGAAATCGACGCAGAAGCGTGGGATGATATTGTTGTCAACGGCTTCGGCGGGGAAGGATAACAAACTATGTTAATAGATTTTAACGAAATTCAGGAGATAAAAATTCCGTGTATGAACGACGGCACAGGAATGATGACTGTGAAGATGTACAATGACGAAAACTATCGTATTATTCCCACCCGAATCCATAAAGGCGGCAGTATTGGAACTCACACGCAAAACTCAGGCGACGACCTCAACTACATCATCAGCGGTAAGGGAAAAGCGATTTGTAACGGCGCGGAAGAAGAACTGAAAGCGGGCGTTATGCACATCTGCCCGAAAGGATTTGAACACACCATTATAAACACAGGCGATGACGATTTGGAAATGCTCACGATCGTAGTTGCAAAATAAGTTTTGTTTCAATATAGAAACCCAAAAAGGAAGTAATATATTAAAAAAAGCTATATATACGCAGGAGTGACTGTGCTTATCTGGTCGACGCTCGCGACGGTTGTAAAGCTTGTACTTCAGGATATTCCAAACCTTCAGGCACTCACGATAAGCAGCGCGTTCGCGTTTGTGTTCCTGCTGATTCTGAATATAATTAACGGCTCAATAAAAGAGATGAAAAGCTACAAAGTTCGGGATTACCTTACTATGTCAGGCTTGGGTTTTCTGGGGCTGTTTATGTACTCGGCGCTTTACTATTACGGAATAGCCGAGCTCGGCTCACAGGAGGCTTGTATCCTCAACTACCTGTGGCCGGTGATGATAGTGATATTCGCCTGTATTATCCTCAAAGAAAAGTTTACGGCAAAGAAGATTATTGCTATGCTTGTGTCATTCGCGGGGATCGTAGTGCTCACGCTCGGCAGCGGCGAAAGCGCATCGGGTAACAGATTATTAGGGATCATCGCGTGCGTTACGGCGGCGATCTGTTACGGACTTTTTTCGGTGCTCAACAAAAAGCACAGCCTTAATCAGAATGTCACTATGATGTGGATCTGGTTTACGACTGCGGTGTGCTCGTTTGTGCTGAGCTTGTTTTTTGAAAAATGGCAGCCGATTATCGGAGTGCAGTGGTTAGGAATAGCGTGGCTCGGAGTTGTGGTCAACGCTGTGGCGTATCTGCTATGGGCGATTGCCCTGAAAGGCGCAAGCGATTCCGCCAAAATAGCAAACCTCGCTTACCTTGTGCCGTTTATCTCGATCATCATTTCGTGGTTCGTTTTAAAAGAACAAATCACAATTAACGCGGCATTTGCGCTCGTACTGATAATCGGTGGAATACTGCTTCAGAGCGTTAGCTTAAAAAAGAAAAATAGAATTGTTAAGGAGAAAGAATAATATGAAAGTATTGATTATCAACGGCAGTCCCAGAGTGAACGGCAACGCCACGATCGCAGTTAACGAAATGGTAAAGATTTTTGATAACGAAGGAGTAGAATCCGAGGTTGTTCAAATCGGAAACAAAGACATACGCGGATGCATCGCCTGCGGAACCTGCTTCAAGAACGGCAAATGCGTATTTAACGATGTTGTAAATGAGCTTGCACCGAAGTTTGATGAGGCTGACGGGCTTGTTGTCGCTACCCCGGTTTACTACGCTTCGGCGAACGCGACGCTTATCGCCTGCCTTGACAGACTTTTCTACAGCACTCATTTTGACAAGACCATGAAGGTCGGCGCGAGTGTCGCGGTAGCAAGACGCGGAGGCTGCTCGGCAACCTTTGATGAGCTGAACAAGTATTTTACCATCTGCGGAATGCCCGTAGCGTCAAGCCAGTATTGGAACTCCGTACACGGCAGAGAAAAAGGTCAGGCTGAACAGGATTCGGAAGGACTGCAAACGATGAGGGTGCTTGCCCGTAATATGACATTCTTGATGAAGAGCATCGCTCTCGGCAAAAAACAATACGGTCTGCCTGAAAAAGAAAAATGGCAGCCGACGCATTTTATAAGATAGAATCTCTGATAAGCTTTGAAAGGAACACAAATGATTCGGGAGATTTTGCAGCCAAAAGAGAAAAAGGTCGAATACATCGAGCTTATTTATGACCTGATTTTCGTATATATCATCGGGCGGAATAATCAGTTGTTGCATATCTTTGATAACGGCTTTGTCACAATGCCCGCGTTTCTTTCCTATGTGATGACGACGCTCGCCATCATCCAGATTTGGAACTACAGCACTTACTACATAAATGTTTACGGTCGGCACAGCGTAAGGGAGCATATTTTTATGTTTGTGAATATGTTCCTGCTGTATTTTATCGGCGAAGGAACGAGAACCGACTGGCAGGCGTATCATACGCAGTATCATATCGCGTGGGCGCTGATTCTCATAAATATCGGTGTGCAATACCTGCTTGAACTGCGTAATCAAAAGGATAACGCTCATAACCGAAATCATATTGTTCATATGGCTGTTATCCTCTTTATAGAAGCCGCTATAGTCGCGTCGGATATATTTTTCTATCAGACATTCGGCAACACATGGATGTCGCTGGCGGCTATACTGTTCGGAATGGGCGCGGTTTTGATTTTCGGTCAGAAGAACAGCGCCGATGTCGTTGACTTTCCGCATCTTTCCGAGCGCGCTATGCTTTATGTTGTCTTTACCTTCGGAGAAATGATTATCGCTATTTCTTCCTACTTTGAGGGAGGCTTTTCAGTCAGCGGTACTTATTTCGCTCTGATGGCTTTTCTGATTGTAGTCGGGCTGTTCTTAAGCTACGGTATGTTTTATGACAATATCATCGACAGGGATAAGCGGACTAACGGACTCGGATATATGCTGCTGCACATCTTCCTTATTTTTTCGATGAACAACATCACAAACGGACTGGAGTTTATGCGTGAAACCGAAATCAGCCTGATTCCGAAGATACTGTTCCTTATCGGTTCGCTGATACTGTATTTTATTTGTCTGTTCGCGCTCGGCAACCGACACGCAAAGGCACGCTGCAGTAAGTACAACATCCTGTTCATTAAAGCGGGAGCGATAAGTGCGGTGTTTATAACACTTATGCTGCTGCTTCGGGAAAATATGATGATAAATATCTTAATAACTGTCGCGTTTGTATTCGTGCTTTTCCTGATTATCTACAGGTACGGAAAACAGATTAACAGCGTGAATCCAAAAATAGAAACATAAAAGGAGTAAAAACGTGATAATCCGTAAATATGAAAATGATGATATATGTCAGATGATAAACCTATGGAATGAAGTAGTTGAGGACGGTATCGCCTTTCCGCAGGAGGAGCTTTTGACCGAGGAAACAGGCGCGGAATTCTTTGCCGAGCAGAGCTATTGCGGAGTTGCAGTCGATGACAGCGGGGAGGTTGTCGGTTTGTATATCCTGCACCCGAATAATGTCGGGCGCTGCGGGCATATCTGCAACGCGAGCTACGCTGTCAGCTCTAAATGCCGAGGTCGGCATATCGGCGAAAAGCTTGTGCTTGACTGTATCGCGCAGGCAAAGGATATCGGATTTATGATTCTGCAATTCAACGCCGTTGTTGAATCAAACATCCACGCTCGTCACCTGTACGAGAGAATCGGCTTTAAACAGCTTGGCGTTATCCCTAACGGCTTTAGGATGAAGGACGGACATTTTGAGAATATCTGTCCGTATTATATTGAGCTATAAATCATAGTTCAAACGCAGGAGAAAAGATATGAGCATAACTATTAATCTATACTATACAGGCAAGGGCGACGCCGCGAGGAAATTCGCCGAAAAAATGGAAGCGAGCGGTATTGCCGAAACTATCAGGAACGAGGACGGCAACGAGCGCTATGAATATTTCTTCCCGATGAACGATCCCGAGACTATCCTGCTGATAGACAGTTGGAGCAGTCAGGATGCGCTCGATATTCACCACGCCTCCCCGATGATGGCGCAAATCGCCGCGCTGCGTAAGAAGTACGACCTTCATATGAAAGCGGAGCGTTACATCAGTGCGGATACACCCGAATCGGAAAATCAATTTATAAGAAAATAGTAAAAAGCAGACCGAGCATAACAACTCGGTCTGTTCTTCCGTAAAACGATATTATTTGCCGATGACCTCGCCACGGACAGAGTTGAAAAAGGCGGCGTACTTTTTCTTGTCCTCAGTTCGGCACGCGATATAAAAGGTGTAGCGTGCCTTTTCTTCATCTATTGGTATGAACACTCTGCCTTCCATTCTGTAGTCCTCGGCGATAATTCTGTCGGATGCGAAAGCGGGATAGTCAGTGTTTCCCACCAAGTCGGCGAAGGTGTCACGGTCGGGCTGGATCAGGAAGGTCGTGTCCTTCATATATTCCTCACACACGGTTTTCCAGAATCCGATATGCTGATAAAGCAGGAAGCGCTCGCCGTTTAAGTCGGAGAATTTTACGCTGTCTTTATCGGCAAGCCTGTGAGTTTCGGGAACGCAGATATACAGGTGCTCGGAGATGTAGCGCTGAAAGAACAGAGTCTTGTCATTGACCGTTTCCCTGAAAACCGCCAGATTATATACGCCTTTTTTCAGCCCGTTTATGAGCTTTTCTCCGTACACGAGCTCGGAGGAAATCGTCATATCTCCGAAGTGATCCTGAAGAATCGGCATAAGCTCCGCCATAGGCTGAGGCGCGCACGAGCCGATATGAATCGAACGCAGACTGCGGTCAAATTCAATAATACGGCTTATCATTTCCCTGTTCTGATTCACCTGCGACTGAGCGAGAGCCGCCGCGAGCTTTCCCGTTTCATTCAGAGAGATTTTTTTATTCTCACGCACAAAGAGCTTTACGCCCAGCTCGTCCTCTAACTTTTTCATTGAGCGGCTCAGCGCGGGCTGGCTGATGAGCAGTTCTTCGGCGGCTTTTGAGAGTGTGCCGCATTTTGCGAACGCGGCTAATTGTTCAAGCAGATAGATTTCGATCATAATAACCTCACATATAACCAAGCATATAACCAACAGTTATATTTTCATAACTAAATAGCATTTTACTTTTACTGAATTATAACATATAATATAATTGCAATCAATAGAAACATATAACTGAGGTGGATAAAATGTCAAAAAGTTTAGTGTTATTCTTTTCTGTGTACGAAAGCACAAAGGCAGTCGCGCGGGAAATCGCCGCTCAGACAGGCGCGGATTTAGTTGAGATCGAGCCTGTCACACCCTACGACAGCAATCGTAACCACTACAACTCTCTCGCGCGTTACGCAAAAAAGGAACACGATGAGGATATGCGTCCCGCTATCAAAAACGAGATCGACGTTGACGGCTACGACAACATCTTCATAGGCTACCCGATGTGGTGGTACACCTTCCCGATGATCATCTACACGCTGTTCGATGAATACGATTTCAGCGGCAAGACAATTATCCCGTTCAACACGCATATGGGTTCAAGTGACGGAGGTACCTACCGCACGATCGCCGAGCTTGAGCCGAACGCAAAAGTCCTCAAAGGCTTACCAATCGAAATGTCGGAAGCGGAGCGTGATTGTAAAGATAAAGTAGAAAAATGGCTTAATAATATAACAATCAGGAGGACAACTAAATGAAAAAAGTGATAGCGATCTTTCTCGCAGCGATTCTTATATTTTCCCTTGCCGCGTGCGGCGGCACAAGCGGCGACACCAATTCTAAAACTGAAACTTCAACATCGGAAACTAAAACAGGCGACACATCAAGCGCCAATAACACTTCGACAGACGGCAAAACGCTGATCGTCTACTTCTCGTGGAGCAATAATACCGAAAAGATGGCGAACTATATTCACGACAAAATCGGCGGCGATATAGAACGCATTGAGCCTGTTGAGGCGTATCCCGAGGACTACAACGAAACGGCAGATAAAGCAAAAGCCGAACGCGACAACGGCGACCGTCCGAAGTTCAAAGAGCTGCAATTCAACCCTGAGAATTACGATACGATTTTCATCGGTTATCCGATTTGGTGGTATGAGCTTCCTATGATCATGCGCACCTTCTTCGATACCTACGATCTCAGTGGTAAAACAATCATTCCCTTCAATACCCACGAGGGCTCGGGCGACGGCGGCACCTACGACCAGATCAAAACCGAGGAACCTAACGCGAAAGTTTTGGAAGGTTTGCCAATTCGCGGCGGAGACATTGAAAACACTGATTCAAAAGATAAGGTCACAGAATGGCTCACAGGTCTGGGCTACTGATTATACTATACAGGAGGTTTCAATATGCAAAATTTTGATTATCAGACACCGACAAGACTTATCTTCGGCAAAGGAGTTGTTAAACAGCTCCCTGATGTTATGGAGCAATTCGGCAAAAAAATACTGCTCACTTACGGCGGAGGCAGTATCAAGAAGCTTGGATTATATGACAAGGTAAAGGAGCTTTTAAAGGACTTTGAAATCTTTGAACTTGCGGGTATTCAGCCGAACCCGAAGTATGATCCGAGTGTGCTCGACGGCGTAAAAATCTGTAAGGAAAACGACATTGACGTTATCCTTGCGGTAGGCGGCGGAAGCGTGCTCGACTGCTCAAAGGCGATTGCGACAGGCGCAAAGTATGACGGCGATCCGTGGGATCTTATTTCCTATAAAGCGTTTGCTACGGATTCGATCCCGATTGTAGATATCATCACCCTTGCCGCAACGGGCAGCGAGTATGACTGCGGAGGCGTTATCTCACGCACCGAGACAAACGACAAAATCGGTTATATGGACAGTCATAACTTTCCTGCCGTTTCTTTCCTCGACCCGACATACACCTTCACGGTTTCTAAAAAGCAGACGGCGGCCGGCTGCGCTGACGCGATGAATCATATTATGGAGCAGTATTTCTGCGAGGATTCAACTCTCCTAAACGACGGCTTTATGGAGGCGGGATTAAAGAGCCTTATGACAAACGCCGTAAAGTGCCTTGAAAATCCCGAGGATTATACCGCGAGAGCCGAAATGATGCTGACTTGCACCTACGGCTGTAACGGGATTTACGCGCTCGGCAGCAGCTATTCCGGCTGGCCCTGCCACGGCATCGAGCACGCCCTCAGCGCTTACTATGACATCACTCACGGCGAGGGACTTGCTATTATCACTCCGCGCTGGATGAAACATATCCTCTGCGAAAAGACCGTTGACCGCTTTGTAAAATACGGCGTGAATGTGTTTGGTATAGACGCAAATCAGGATAAGTTTGAAATAGCGAATCAGGCAATTGACGCGACATACAAATTCTTTGAGTCGATAAATATCCCTATGCATCTGAAGGACGTCGGAATTGACGACAGCAGGATCGGAGAAATGGCTCATCATATCGCTGTTAACGAAGGTTTGGAAGAAGCATGGTTCCCGCTTCTTGAGGACGACCTCGTAACAATTCTTACAGAGTCGCTGTAAGCAAAAACACAGGAGAATTACTATGAAGTATATTACATTAAACGACGGCAATAAAATCCCCGCGATCGGGTTCGGCACCTTTCAGATTCCAC
Organism: Lachnoclostridium sp. MSJ-17; assembly: GCF_018918205.1. GTDB lineage: Bacteria > Bacillota > Clostridia > Oscillospirales > Acutalibacteraceae > Ruminococcoides. The sequence continues at coordinate 14,653 of NZ_JAHLQB010000070.1, forward strand.
CCGACGGAAGCACCTACGAAGCGGTCAAGACCGCGCTCTCGCTCGGCATACGTCACATTGATACGGCGGTCGCTTACTTTAATGAGCAGGAGGTTGGTCAGGCTGTTAAGGACAGCGGTATTCCTCGTGAGGAAATCTGGATCACAAGTAAAATGTGGCTTCAGGATTTCGCGTATGAGGACGCAAAGAAGTCAATAGACACATCGCTTAAAAGGCTCGGGACAGACTATATGGACTTGTATCTCATTCATCAGCCCTACGGAAAAGTTGACGAAGCGTGGCGAGCGATGGAAGAAGCGAAGAAGGCAGGCAAAATCAGATCTATCGGCGTAAGCAATATGACACCGAAAATCTGGAACAGCTTTGCTCCCGGTTTTGATACAATGCCCTCTGTAAATCAGGTCGAGTTCAACCCGTATTGTCAGCAAAAGGAGCTGCGTAAGATCCTCGCCGAAAACGATGTGAAGCTCGAAGCATGGGCTCCGCTCGGTCAGGGCAGAGCTGATTTGCTTACTAATCCCGTAATCACTGAAAATGCAGAGAAATACGGAAAGAACGCCGGTCAGGTGATTCTCCGCTTTGAAAATCAGGAAGGTATTATCATATTCCCGAAATCCACAAAGCCCGAGCGTATCAAGAGCAATATGGAAATCTTTGATTTTGAGCTGACCGAGGACGAGATGAACGCTATCCGCGCGCTCGATACAGGTAAAGGCAATCACGATCCCGACGCACCGGGTGTGGGCGAATGGCTCCTCAGCGCTTTTGATATTCACGAAAATGAATAAGATGAAAATAAGAAAAACGGCTAACACTGTCATTGACATATTGATGACGGTGTTAATGCCGCTTTTGATGGCATATTCGCTGATTGGCGAGGAATTCCACGAGATCGTCGGCTCGGTTATCTTTGTGCTGTTCATCGTCCACCATCTGCTCCACTTGAAATGGTGGAAAGCGATCCCACGCGGCAAATATAATCCCTACCGGGTATTCATCACAGTATTTAATATCATTCTGTTGATTGTGATGTTTTTACAGCCGTTGACAGGAATTGCCCTTTCAAAGCACATCTATACTTTTTTACAGCTAAAAGGTGTAGCTGCAACAGCGAGAACAATTCATATAATTTGTGCTTACTGGTGCTATGTGCTGCTGAGCCTGCATCTCGGACTGCATACCGAGCAGATAATCCGACCGTTGAAAAGCAAAAAGAGCTTTGATGTAATGAAGTGGAGCGGACGCGCAGTGTTTATTCTGATCGCCGCATACGGAATCTATGTATTTATCAAAAGAGGTTTTTGGGGATATATGAGTGGCAGGACGATGTTCGCGTTTTTTGATTTCAGCGAATCGAGAGTGTTGTTCATCGCCGACTATTTAGCGGTGATGACTTTATTTGCCGTCATTGGCAATTATCTAAGCAAATTATTGAAACTCAGGAGGAAAACAAAATGAAAAAAGATTTAGGCTCAATGCCCGCTTTATACCCGATGCCCGTGCTGATGGTAGCGGCTTATGATGAAAACGGAGTGCCCTGTGTGATGAACACGGCTTGGGGTACGATTTGTGGTATGGATAAAATCGCCCTCATTATCAGCGAAGGTCACAAGACTACGCAGAATATAAGGGTCAGCAAAGCGTTCACCGTCGCGCTTGCGGACAAGGCTCATATGGCTGAGGCGGACTTCTTCGGTATCGCCACCGGTAACAAGATGCCTGATAAGTTTGAAAAGTCGGGCTGTCACGCGACAAAGAGCAAGTTCGTCAACGCTCCGGTCGTTGAAGAGTTCCCCTTAACAATGGAGTGCGAGCTCGCCGAGATAGTTGAAACAGAACATCTCCACGCGGTAGTCGGCACAATCGTCAATGTCTGCGCTGATGGAAAAGTCCTTGACGACAACGGCAAAGTTAATCCCGAAAAGCTGAACGCATTGATCTTCGATCAGTTCCAAAGCGGCTATTACGTCAGCGGCGAAAAAGTCGGCAAGGCTTGGAACGCGGGCAAAGAAATGATGAAATCCGCACAAAGTTAATAACCTAACTATACCAAAGCCCGACAGTCACTCTCAGTATGACTGTCGGGCTAACTTTATGTGTATATTAAATCATTGTTCACAATTTCTACTGCACGATTACGGATATTGTTCATTTTCCGCACCCACAGCATTTGGTTTTCTGCTTTGAGCAGTTCCGTCACGCCTTCACACTCCGCAAGTTGTTTGACAAGCCTATCGAACATCTCGGTTGCTTCTTCATCAATATCGGCGAGATAGGTGGTGAGCTTACAACTCGTCAACAGATTGGTATATATAATAGGGTGATGTTGCTTGATATACCGCAAATGCCGCTTACCCCAAATTCCGATTTCAACTTTTGGTTGTTCAGGTAACTTCAGATCAGGCAGTAAATAATCACCCTGTTGTGTGTATGTAATCTTTGTAGCCATAACTCAGACCTCCTTTATCTTGATTCTCTTGACTTTGGCTTTTGTATGAATAGCAGAAGAAAATAGGCTGTCAAAATCTCCCATCGCTCCCGTGTAGAATATCTCACAGCCTTGTTGTATAGCTGATTCTATTGCTTGATCAAGTTTATCACTTATATTTTCAAACACATTTCTGTGTCCAAAACCGCAACACGCTTTCTTCATATCCGCCTCATTAGATATATATTAGATATATTATGTGCCTACATCTAACATTGTACCACATAATAGGCATAAAATAAAGCCATAATAAATACGAAACGAGGTTTATTTATGGCTGTTAAGAGTTTATCTATACGAATTGATGAAGAAATGCTCAACAAATTACACGTTGTCGCTGACTATGAAGGTCGCTCGGCAAATAGTCAGATTTTGATTCTGATTCGTGACGCGATTGAGAAGTATGAAGAAAAGCACGGGAAGATTGAAATATAATAGAAAGCACTTGGTTGTTTATTTTAACAATTGAGTGCTTATTTAATGTGAGTATAATAGTTTTTTGGGTGGTGTGAATTATATGTACAGTAGCATTAAGGGCTAATAGCCTTGGTTTTATTGATTTTTTCTTATATTAAGTTTATAATTAAGTTATGTTTTTATGTAAGAGGTAAACTGTATGAAGAAAAAGTCAACTAAGGAACTGTTAGCGGAATCTTTTCTGGAGCTGGCAGAAAAGAAGCCTATCAATAAAATAACCATTGCGAATATCGTGAAGAACTGCGAGGTAACTCAGCCTACATTTTACCGATATTTTAAAGACAAGTACGATATGATCGCGTGGATATACGCAAGGCTTGCCGGTCAATTTATCGGAAAAATCGGTCAGAATGGATATGTATGGAAGGATACGCTTTTGGACGGTATGAGGTTTTATGCCGAAAACCGTGAGTTTATGGTGAACGCATTAAAGCACACCGGCGGGCGCGAATCGTTTATGTTCCAGATGTCCGAAATGAATATTGAGTTCATAAAAAACGAAATAAAGAAAAAGCTCGGAATTGAAAATTGTCCTGAGGATTTGATCTCCGTCACAAAGATATATTGCTACGGTACGAATCAGTATCTGTATGAATGGCTTACAGAGAAATCGGACGTATCTTTTGAACAGGCAGCGCAGTTTATGGAGAAGAGTATGCCCGATATTTTGAGACCGTTTTTGTGTGAGTAAAAAAACTTTATAATTTGGCAAATTTATAAAGTTATGTTATAAAAATCATAAATTATAACGTGACTTGAGGCGGATTTTCGGTTAATATATAGTTGTGCACAACAAGACACAGCACAGCAATAATCTACTAAATAAAAAATCAGGAGGTTTTTATTATGACATTAGAAGAAAAGATTAAGATGCTCAATGATTATGCAATGGCTTGGTATTCCAGCTCGCAGGCTGATTATATCCATGAGGCAACCTTCCGTGCGCAGGGCTTTGGAAAGTTCGCAGATTTATGCAAAGGAGAAGCTGAGGAGGAGCTGGAGGAAGCAAAAAAATGCACAGAAAGAGTCGTTGCCCTTGGCGGCAAACCTGTGTTTGGATGCTTTGAACAGCCGATTTTTAGTGAAATTAAGGATCTCCTGAAGGACTGGGACGACGGCTTTAAGGAGCAGCAGGGCGTTGAAGAGCTCGAAAAGATTGCTGCTTCCCTCACAGATGACTCCATCACCAGAAAGCTGGTAGAAAGCTTTGTTGAGTGTGAGTCAGAGCATAGGGCTTGGGTGGCAAAACATCTGGGCATTATCGAAAGAATCGGCTACGAAAACTATCTGATCGAGCAGCTCGGCTAATAAGAGGGAGAAACAGTCATGAATGGTATTGAGAGAGTTTATCAGTTTTTAGATGAGGTTCATACCTACTATCTCGCTACTGTTGAGGGCGTCCAGCCGAGAGTAAGGGCGTTTGGCACAGCACTCCTGTATGATGGAAAACTGTACATTCAGACCGGCAAGGTCAAGCCCGTTTCCAAGCAAATCGCCGCAAATCCGAAGGTGGAGATATGCGCTTTCAAGGGCGGCAAGTGGCTGCGTATCGCTGGAGAGCTTGTCAATGATGACAACCGTGACGTCAAGGTTGCCATGCTTGATAAAATGCCGTCATTAAAGCCGATGTACAGCGCTGACGATGATAATATGCAGATGCTGTATTTCAAGAACGCGACAGCTACCTTCAGCTCGTTTACCGAAGAGCCTGAAGTGATTCAGTTTTAAGGAGAATATCATGAACGAAAAAGAAATGATCTTAGAAGCGATGAAAAAGGCAGGCGTTCCGCTGAACGCTGGCAAGGTCGCGGAGCTGACCGGTCTTGACCGTAAGGTCGTAGACAAGGCTTTCGCCGCTATGAAAAAGGACGGTACCATTGTGTCTCCCGTAAGATGCAAGTGGGAACCCGCTGAGAAATAAACTTTACTTAAGGCTGGCGTTGCGCAGTAAGCATACGTCAGCCTTTTTTCTAAAAAGATGAAAAGGAGTAACATTATGTATGATGTGATTTTTATAGGAAGCGGTCACGCCGCATGGCACGCTGTTGTAACGATGGCACTTGCGGGAAAGAAAGTGGCGGTAGTTGAGAAGGATTTACCGGGCGGAGCTTGCCCGAATTACGGCTGTGACGCGAAAATTCTTCTTGACGGTCCGTTTGAGTATCTGGAAGGCTTGGAAAGATATAAGGGTTTGTGTATTGACCAAAACGGCAGTATCGACTGGAAAAAGCTGATGAACTACAAAAAAGAGGTGATCGGCGTATTCCCAAGGGCTTCGCGTCCTTCGGTCTTGGTATCTCGCTGATTCACGCGATTGAGCCGGTCAGCGTGATTATGGACAGACTGATGCGCGGCGTTGAAGCTGCGGCAAAATAACAACGGAAAGATAAGGCTGTCAAATCTGTGACAGCTTTATTTGAAATAAAGAGGTAAATTCTATGACAATTTGTTATTTCAGCGCTACGGGCAACTGCCTGTATGTTGCGAAAAGAATCGGCGGTACGCTGCTTTCGATTCCTCAGCTGATGAAGCAGAACGATATTGAAATCACTGATGACGCAGTTGGAATTGTCGCGCCTGTCTATGCCGTTGAAATGCCTATGATGGTAAAGGATTTTCTGTCAAAGGCAAAAATCAAAACGGATTATTTTTTCTTTGTCTATACCTACGGTATGGGCTACGCCGCGGCGTTCGCTCATGTTGAGCAAGTGTGCCGTGAAAAGGGGTTGAAGCTCAGCTATATCAACGCTATTCAAATGGTGGATAACTATCTGCCCGGTTTTGAAATGCAGAATCAGATTGACACCCTTCCGAAGAAGAACGTGGAAGGACAAATCAAAAAGCTCCTCTCGGATATTGCGAGCAGAGTTGAAACGCCTGTTAAAATCACCGCTGCGGACAAAGCGCAGATGGCTATGTATCAGAAAATGCTCGCAAAGCTGATTTTGTGCAAGGATACCGCGCAGGGATATATTGTTACCGACAACTGCACCCGCTGCGGTATTTGCGCGAAGGTATGTCCTGCCGACAATATCACGGTCACGGATAAGGTGCGTTTTGCAAATCGCTGTGAGGTGTGCTACGCCTGCCTGCATAACTGTCCGCAGAACGCGATTCATATGAAAAACGAGAAAAGCGAGGTGCGTTTCCGCAATGAAAATATCTCGCTGAAGGATATTATCGAAGCGAATGAGTAGGAGGATTATGTGAGCAAAAAAATCGTAGCAGTCAACGCGGGACCTCGTAAGGGATGGAACACTGATATGCTGATTAATGAAGCGATTAAAGGCGCAAAGTCGGCAGGAGCCGAGGTCGAGAAATTTAATTTATTCCGCTTGGAGCGGTACACAGGTTGTATCTCCTGTTTCGGTTGCAAGAAAGAAAAGTTTAAGGGGCATTGTATTTGCCGTGACGGATTAACGCCTGTGCTGGATGCAATCAGAGAATCTGACGGCGTGATTATAGGCTCTCCGAATTATCTCGGAGATATGACGGCTTCCTTCCGCGCGTTGTATGAACGCCTGATTTTTCAGAATCTGACCTACAAAGCCGGAACACCCTGCTGCAATCAAAGGCGTATTTCCGTGTTGCTTATTATGACGAGCAACGCGCCCGATACAGCGTATATGGGGCTTCTGCAAAATTATCAAAACGTATTTAATCGCTTTGTCGGACCGACAAAAATTTTCGTCAGCGGAAACACACTCCAGTTGAAGGACTACAGTAAAACAGATTGGGAGTGGTCAATCTTTAACCCCGAACAAAAGAAGCTGCGCCACGAAACGGTGTTCCCAAAAGAATGTAAAAAAGTTTATAATCTCGGAGTAGAATTAGTATTATAACTATTTATAAAATGCTTCTTATAGTTCTTATTAAAACGTAACATAAAGCATTTATTTTATTATAGTCTTGTAAATACTAAGATATAGTGAAAAGCAAAACGAACACACTTCAAGCGATAAATAATGAAAGAAATCAGAAACAATCTTAATAAGGTACACCTGAGTAAGCCATACGCCCAAAACGCACAGCGACTGTTAAAAATATGGAAGAATAAAGTTTAAGCGATTCTTTTCACGCTTTTCAGGCAGCGAACAGAGTAATCGGAATGAGTGACGGTTGCGGCGATTGCGACAGCCAGCAAAGCGATATGCGCAAGAGTGTTGAGATTTTGAACGGCGATTAGGCTATGAACCCAAGCGCGCTCCTGCCCGGTTTGTTTAAAACGCGCGTTGTATCGCTCCGCTTCCGTTCTCAGAGCATAAATCTTTTTGAAAGAAACACAATCTCTGTCAATAGATAGACGATAATCATTTGGAATTGTTATGTATTTGAAACAGCCGCGGTTTTTCTTGCCGTTGTTCCAGTTTTTGTGGTTGCAAGGACAGCAAGCGGTTTTGGACTGCCTGAACGGACAGCAGTATTTCTGTCTGGTTCTTCCGTTGTCTGTCGTTTTACCGTCCTTGTTCATAGCAAGCCCTGCGTCGCAAAGAAGACGACCGGAAGGCAGCTTATCAGGATTTTTCGTATTTCGTTTGTTAATAGGAATGCAGCACTCACCTTCGTAAACATCTTTGACTGTATTGTAGATTTTCTTCACATCATAGGCTTTGTCACCGATAAAGGTGCATTCCTTTAGTGATAAAAAGTGATTTGTCTTTTCAAGAACATCCAGAGTGACCGTGCTGTCGGCAACATCGGCGGTGGTTGTCATTTCATAGATCGGCAGTCCGGTGATGCAATCAACAAGGATATGGTTTTTGTAACCCCAGTAGAACTCGTAATTCTTCTCATCATGCTGATTAGAGGCGGTGTGAACACCAAGTTTGCAGTCTTTATCCGAAGCAGGCTGATTCTCGGGTTTGAACTTGTCTTTCTTAAAAGATTTGGGGTTGTTTTGGGAAGTGTTTGCGGAGATAGGTGTTGAATCCAGCGCAATAAAAGATGTGTCTAAAACACCTAAGTCAAACAGCTTCTTAACTTGAGTTTGCATAACAAGCTGTAAAAGCTCATTTTTATTCTTCTTAATGAAACGCTCTAATGTCCAGTAGGACGGCAGGGGTTTCATAATATTAAAACCGCAATAATGCGCGATCAAAAGATTGTTTTGGAGATAATCCAAAAGATCTGTAACACAGGAAAAGCACTCGCACTTCATCACAACAAACGCCCGAACTTTAGCATGGTCGGAATAACCTTTACGACCTGTAGAAGCAATGTATTCAGGCAACACGGATAAATCCAAGTTATCGAACAGTACGCGATAAAAATTTGCTTTTGGTTGTGATGTGAACAAAGAGATGTCCTGTAAAATTTCTTGGCGATAGATAACAGCCAGCCCCTTTCGTTGGTTTTTGCTACAACATAATTATACGATATTTGGCTGGCTGTTTCTATATTTTTGAGTGATAAAACAAATTATTATCTGAGAAAAGCTCACTGTTTATCAGGTTTTTTGAGTTTTGCTCAGGGCTACTAAGATAAGTAATGGAGGCGATAGAATAACGGCGAACGGCTGACGGATCAGCGCGTAAGCAAAGCAAACACCGATCGTTCCTGCCGCTAATCTATTTATTATTTTTGTTCTCATATACGCCACCTCCTGTGGTATTGCCTGTATTCTACAAGGCAAACCTAATATGAACTTAAAATAAAAAAGCTGTTCTCCGTCAAAGAGAACAACTTCTTGACTAATCTTTTTCTCTATGCTTTACTACACCCAACAAAGAATAATCATATAAATATCGGCAATAACTGATATAATTATTTTCTTGATAATTTGCCGATAGTGTGGTATAATATTATAGGTGATGATTATGAAATATATGACTGTTTTCGAAATGGCAAAGCGATGGAATATTTCTGAGCGAACCGTGCGTAACTACTGCGCGCAGGGAAAGATAAACGGAGCATTTATTCAGGGAAAGACGTGGTATATTCCCGAGAATGCCAGTAATCCGCGCAAAGAACCAAAGCCTTCCAAGCATATCTCTCCGCTTCTGATAGAATTGAGAGAAGAAAAAGCAAGCGGGCTACACGGCGGAATCTATCATAAAACCCAAATTGAGCTGACCTATAATTCCAACCACATCGAGGGCAGCAGGCTTACACACGATCAGACGAGCTATATCTTTGAGACCAATACGATCGGCATAGAAAACACGGCGGTCAATGTGGATGACATCGTTGAAACGGCTAACCACTTCAAGTGCATTGACATGGTGATCGACAACGCAAGCCGCAAGCTGAATGAACACTTTATCAAGCAGCTTCACTTCACACTGAAAAGCGGAACGAGCAACAGCCGCAAGGATTGGTTCGCAGTTGGAGAATACAAGAAGCGCCCGAATGAGGTCGGCGGCAAGACAACCGCTTTGCCCGAGGAGGTTGCGGACAAAATGAAACAGCTCCTTTCCGATTACAACGCGCAAGCGGAAAAGAGCTTTGACGAGCTGTTGGATTTTCACTATCAATTCGAGCGCATCCACCCGTTCCAGGACGGAAACGGCAGAGTCGGAAGGCTGATTTTGTTCAAGGAATGTCTGCGCAACAATATCGTGCCGTTTATCATCGACGATGATTTGAAGCTGTTTTATTACCGAGGACTGAACGAGTGGACAAATGAAAAAGGCTATCTCCGCGACACCTGCCTTACCGCGCAGGATAGGTTTAAAGAGTATTTGAAATATTTCAGAATCGATTTTGAGTAATATTGGATTCATTTATCTTCTTTTCTGTCTTGAAAGACGAAACACATTATGCTACAATGAACTCAGTAAACACGGTGGGAGGCGGTTTAGAGTGGACAGTATTCCCAAAAGAATAACAAAAGACATCTCGGCATTCGCCGAAAAGCACGGTGTTCAAAAAATCATTCTGTTCGGTTCCCGCGCAAGAGGCACTCATACGGAAAGAAGCGATATTGATATCGCGGTCAGCGGAGGCGATTTTGACGCATTTTATTGGGATGTCAAGGAAAATACCCACTCACTTCTGACGTTTGACATCGTGAATTTGGATGACAATATTTCGGATGATTTGAAAGAGGAAATCGCAAAGGACGGTGTGACGATTTATGAAAAAACTTGATAATTTTTCCAACTGTCTGGATATATTAAAAAACGCTGATTTTGAATTCGCAAACAATGATGATATTTACAGAACCGGCGTTATCGGTCAATTCAATCTGACTTTTGAGTTAGCTTGGAAAGCGCTTCAAGCCGTTCTGCGGCTTCACGGCGCTCAGGGAGCGGAGACCGGATCACCCCGCGAGATTTTGCAGCTCGGGTACAAGCTCGGCTTCGTTAATGATTCCGCCGTTTGGCTTCTGATGCTCAAAAAGCGCAATACCTCTGTACATATTTATGACGAGGACGAGGTTGACGAATTGCTCCTGTTGATCCGTGACAGTTTCATTCCCGCGCTGATCGATCTAAGGGATACGCTTCACGCAAAGCTCGCGGAAACGGAAGAAGATTGGAACTCGTAAAACCTCTTGACTAACCCGTTTCTCTATGCTATACTCTCAAAAACCGCATGGGATCGGGAAAAAATAGGTTTCACCGAACAGGTATGACCCTCAGGTCCATGTGAAAGCAATTTCATGCAGGTTCAAGTCCTGTTACCTGCACCAAGCGAAGATAATCCGAACCTTCTCCCTGTTGGAGACGGGTTCGGATTTGTCTTTTTCTACGCTTATCCGAATTTCAACAGTAAGATTGACAGATATAGGAATTAACATTTCAAGGCAGAGAGTACACCGCTCCCTGTCTTGTTTTCTTATGCAACCTTCTCAGTGTCCTTTTTCTGCTGTAACCATTCTTCGTATTCTTTTTGTCCTTCTTCGGTTTCAAAGAATGCGATAATGTCATCGGCAAACGCTCTTGCGAGTGCTTGCAGTTCGTGCTTGGGTATTTCATTGTTTTTGGATGCCATAGGGCATCACAACTTATGCTTTTTCCGATCGACCTCCTTATTCTTGTGAAATAATTGTTGAATAGATTATGATTTTCATTCCTGCATACAGTAGTTGATGACCGCTCGCATTGCGAACCTGTTTTGTCGATGTTCGGGAATATACATGACGGTTGCCATCAGCTGTCATCTCCCGTCAAGTTGAGTATCGCGTCATAGATTTTGCGCTGACCTTCGATAACAGAATTGAAGTTGCCGAAGAAGAACCTTTTTGAATTCACTTTCCGCGCGATTTGATTGATGTTTTTACCGATACGCTTCAGCTCTACAAGCACCTCTGACAAGTCCGTTACCTTAATTTCTGTGTTGCGTGAACACGCTATCAGGTAGTCCGTTTAAGTCATCTGTGCCTGCGTTGCTTTGGCTGTAATCTCTTTCTTTTCTGCCGGTGTTAACCGAATTGATAGTGTTTGATTTCGTTTTCTATTTGCCGTAATTGTTACCTCCGTGGATTATATAAAAGTGGGTTCCGGGCTCCTGCCCGGCTTTTTGCGTTTGGCGGACAGCCGGGCGCTCTGCTTGCCGCCGCAGACGAGTCTGCGCTAAAACCCGCGTATGATACCCGTTTTAAGCCTGTTTTTGATACTTGATTTTTTCTCGCTTTTGATACCCGCGCAAAAGAACGCGGTTTATTCATCTTGTTTTGATTAGCGGCGACAACGCGCCGACATTCGCCCAAATCCGCGCGTGTTTCTCCGTCGGCTTGTTTTCCGACCTTCTGTGGAAAAGCCCACACAGGGGTACACACGGCACGGTAACGCTGTCGGACGGTTCGGACAGCAAGGACGGCAAAATCCCCTGCGGGCATTTGCCGTACCTGCTGTACTTGCCGTACTTTTCAGCGATTGTCAGTCGGTGGGTCGTAGCAGATATCGATACAGCGGTCGTTGTTCCGTTTGCAGTCCTCAAAGGTGACGCCGTTTTCCTCAAGCTCCGACCGGTGCTTTTTCATCATCTTTTTCATGACGTTGGTATGGATTTCGATTCCGGAATAGCTTTTGAACTCTTCCATGAATTCAGCGTTGCTGCCCGAGAATGCAGATTTCTCTTTCATCATCTCAACAAGCTTTTGCATCGGTCTCGGGAGCAGCGTTTCCGGATTTTCCGCGCTGTCGGAAATGAAACTCCACGTACAGGTTTCCTTCTCGAAGCGAACATCGATTTCCCGATACTCGATATCACGCCCCGTGCAGAAGAGAGTAGCGTCCGCGGAAAAGCGTTTGCTCTTTTTCAAAACAAACAGCGTGTCGGCGCAGCCTGCCAAGCCGTTGCTGCCCGACATCATATTGAACGGGTCTTCGTCCTCTTTCTTTCGCACGTGATGTACAAGGAGAATCGCGATACCCAATTCACCCGCCAGCGATTTCAAAATCTCTGTCTCTGCATAATCTACGCCATAGTTGATTTCCGTTGTCGTGCGTATCTTCTGGAAGATATCGATTGCGACCAAAACCGTGTCGGGGTGCTCCGCAACGAAGTTACGAATCTGATCCTCCAAGCCATCACCGATTGTCAGACAGTTGATAGAGAAATGTACATTGGGCGGTACGTCCTCCGTGACCGACAGTAGACGGTCTTGCAGACGCGTGTTGGAGTCCTCCAAGCTGAGATAGAGGGTTGTGCCTTTTGTGGTCGGAAAATTCCAGATGTTTTCACCTTTCGCTATCCTGACGCACCAGTCAAGCACCATCCATGATTTTCCGATCTTCATGGAGCCGTTCAGCATCGCAAGCCCCTGTGGGAGCAGGTCTTTGATAACATACTTGATCGGCGGCAAGTCCATCTCTGCCAGTGTTACTCCATCGAGGGTTTGAAGCACCTTTGGCATTGAATCTAAATCCAAGCAATAATTTTCACACATGATTTTTACCTTCTTTCTGTTT
>NZ_JAHLQB010000021.1 GCF_018918205.1 Lachnoclostridium sp. MSJ-17
TTAAGCCACCGCAGCGGAGCATGATCATCGAAATGAGATTGTCGATGTTGCGGAAGCCGTAAGCCATCCTGACAGAGAGCTTGATCTTGTTGTTTGTGGCTTCGATCCGGGCGTTGGAGATACCGTTGGTTATGGTTGCGATGCGCGTCCTTGTGCCGCTTGATCTTTCTTTGCAGCTCAACAAACTGCTCGATTCTGCACGACCATGCCCTTCGCCGCCATTTATCCAAGGCAGTTGACACCTCGTCGGGTGACAGCTTAAAAATCAATCGCAGTTCCTCCTTCAACCGATATGAAGTTGCCAACCGTCGGTCATGCAGTAGCAGCTGCTTGAGTTTCGCCTGATAAGTCTCGCTCAGATTCTCCGGATTCATCAGCAAGGAATATCTGGATGACTTGACAGCATCAACATGCTGCTCAGCCGATGACTTTTGTTTTTTGCCGCCCTTCGGTCTGCCGCGTCCGGATTTTTCCTTCTTCTCTTTTGCTAGTTCCGCACGCGCCTTGTTCCACTCCTCGCGGCGAACCTCGTCCAAAACTTTTGTACACCATGCCACTACATGGAACGGGTCAATGCAAAACTCCGCGTTGGGGCAGTATTCCTAAACCGTATCCTTTATCCATCTTGCGCCGTCTCCCGATACAAGGCGGATCTTAGAGCGTTGCTTTACATCCAACTGCTTGAAAAACGGCTCTAATACTGTCTTTCCGTGCCCTTTGGCAGCCCATACAACCGCATTTGTGTCATGGTTGACAATGACGGTGATGTATTTGTGCCCCTTCTTGTATGAGGTCTCGTCTATGCCGATATTCACCAAATTATCGAGCGGCTGATTGTTTGCAGACAGCTCTTTTTCTACGCGGGAAATGATTGGCCCGACAGTATCCCAACTGATTCTCAGGTACTCGGCGACCGCTTTGCGTGACAGATGAAGCGAGAGCCATATGACAGTATCCTCAAAGTTCCTTGTGAATTTTGAATGGCGACGCGCCCAAGGGAATTGTTGGACGACTACGCCGTGCTCGGGGCAGCATACTCTTGGGGCTTCGGCTTCCACATATACTTTCAGACCGGTGCCAAAATCGGGTGCACGCCACCTGCGAATACCATTTCCGCAATCATATCGGGGTGATTTTTGTCCGCAAACACTGCACCGACACATATCTCTTTTATGCGGACGTGCGCTGATGATCAGTTGAGAATCTAGGTTGCATTCTTCTATCTCAACTTTTTCTACAACGATATTCTTGACACCGAGAATTATTTTTGATAAACTTGAAACTGTCACGGAGCTCCACTCCTGTCCTTGATTTAGACGCAATTTCAAGTATATCACGTGGAGCAACGTGACTTTTCTTTTTATTCAATTTTTACCCACTGGTTCTAGGGATGAGCCTCATTTATATGTGTACGATACCGCTGCCGACGGGCTTCTCTCAGATGAATTTCTTTGAATTCAAATAAATCAACAATATTTTTGAACAGGCATTTTGCGGCAGACTTGACAAGCTGTGGTCTCCATGCCCTGAGAGCAAGATCAACCGCGGTAAATGGTAAAAAATGCCCTCTTTCTCAAATTGAACTGAGAAGGAGGGCATTTTAAATATTTAGATTAGTCCGCAAACAGGGGAGTGGAGAGATAACGGTCGCCTGTGTCAGGGAGGATGACTACGATCGTTTTGCCCTTGTTTTCGGGACGCTTTGCAAGCTCGATTGCTGCCCATGTCGCAGCGCCGGATGAAATACCTACAAGCACACCTTCAGATCTGCCGATAAGCTTGCCTGTCGCGAACGCGTTCTCGTTTGATACGGGAATGATCTCATCGTAAACATCGGTGTTGAGTACGTCGGGAACGAAGCCCGCGCCGATACCCTGAATCTTATGAGCGCCTGCAACGCCCTTTGAGAGTACGGGAGAGGTCTCGGGCTCGACCGCAACAACCTTAACGCCGGGGTTCTGCTCCTTGAGATATTCGCCTGTGCCGGTAACGGTGCCGCCTGTGCCTACGCCCGCAACGAGGAAGTCGACCTCGCCGTCGGTATCAGCCCAGATTTCGGGACCTGTTGTAGCCTTGTGAACGGCGGGATTCGCAGGATTGACGAACTGACCGGGGATAAAGCTGTTCTCGATTTCCTTTGCAAGCTCCTCAGCCTTGGCGATAGCGCCCTTCATGCCCTTGGTGCCGTCGGTGAGAACAAGCTCAGCTCCGTATGCTTTCATGAGCTGACGGCGCTCAACGCTCATTGTTTCGGGCATTGTGATGATAAGTCTGTAGCCCTTTGCAGCAGCAACGGAAGCGAGTCCGATGCCGGTGTTGCCCGATGTCGGCTCAATAAGAACGCTGCCGGGTTTGATGAGTCCTTTGCTCTCGGCGTCCTCGATCATCGCCTTTGCGATTCTGTCCTTAACGCTGCCCGCGGGGTTGAAGTATTCAAGCTTTGCAACGATTTTCGCCTGTAAGCCGAGTTCCTTTTCAATATGGGTCAATTCAAGCAAAGGTGTCTTGCCGATCAACTGGTCTGCTGTCTGATAAATCTTACTCATAATAATTACCTCCTGAAATTATAACCTACAAAAGAAGTATGTTAGTGGAATGACTATATAATACACCCCTTTTTTAAATTTGTCAATAGAAAATTTGAAAAAAATCTTGAAATCATATCAACATACTGCTATAATAGGGAAAAGAGAATAGTTAAGGAGTGAAAAGTATGTTGATTTCAACAAAGGGACGTTACGCGCTTCGTGTTCTTATTGATATGGCGGAGCATAGCGGAAACGAATATATCAAGCTCAAGGACATTGCCGAGCGGCAGGAGATATCCGAAAAATATCTTGAGAGCATTGTCAAGCAGCTTGTCATAAATAAGATCGTAACCGGTCTGCGCGGCAAGGGCGGCGGCTATAAGCTGTCAAAGCAGCCCGACGAGATAAACGTTGGCGATATACTGCGTTTTATGGAGGGCAGCCTTGCGCCTGTTGCCTGTCTGGAGGAAAACAGCCTGCCCTGTCCGAAGATCACCGAATGCAGGACCCGTGAATTCTGGAGCGGACTAGACGACGCTATCCGCCGCTATACCGACAGCTTTACGATCGCGGACTTGACGCGCAAGCAGGAAGCCGGCAATGATTATGTGATTTAGGAGACAAAGAGTGACGATTCAACAATTAAGATATGTGACGGTTATCTGCGACGAGGGTTCGCTGAACAAGGCGTCCGAGCAATTATATATCGCGCAGCCGTCATTGACAAGCGCGCTGCAGGAGCTCGAAAAGGAAATAGGAATAACTATTTTTAACCGCGGCGGCAGGGGTGTGACTCCGACTAACGACGGCTTGGAGTTCATCCGTTATGCTCGTGATGTCATTTCGCAGTACGATATTCTGCTCGAAAAATACGGCAGGGGCGGCAATCTTAAAAAGAAGTTCGGCATCTCCACTCAGCACTATTCCTTCGCGGTCAAGAGCTTTGTGGAGATGGTAAAGCACTTCGGAACCGACGAGTATGAGTTCGCGATCCGCGAGACAAGAACGCGCGATGTGATTGACGACGTGTCGGTAGGCAGGAGCGAAATTGGTATTCTTTATATTAACGATTTCAACCGCAAACCGCTGGAAAAGCTGCTGAAATCAAACGGTTTGGTCTTTACGCCGCTGACGGAGTGCAGCGCCTATGTGTATCTATGGAAGGGTCATCCGCTTGCCGGTAAGGACAAAATCCGATTTGAGGACTTGAAAGACTATCCGTGCCTTTCATTTGAACAGGGCGACAAGGGTTCGTTCTATTACTCCGAGGAGATACTGAGCACGAGCGAGTATCCCAAAACGATCAAGGCGACCGACAGAGCCACTATGCTCAATTTGATGATCGGACTGAACGGCTACACCCTTTGCTCGGGAGTTATCAGCGAGGAGCTCAACGGCTCGGATTATCTCGCCGTTCCGTTCGAAGCCGACGATGATACTGTCGGCAGTAATATGGTGATAGGTTATATCTCCAAAAAGAATCTTATGCTGAGCAACCTCGCTCAATTATATGTTAGAGAGCTCGAACAATACCTTTGCAGTTACCAGGAATCACATAAATAGGATATTTAATCACCGTGTAGCAGGTGTAGCAAGTAAATATGTTAATTTCTATATCATTCTCTTTTTAAGTATTTATTGATTTTACTTGCTACATCTGCTACATTCCTGCGGCACCTATAGTTGTTGACCTGTTAAACTGCGGTGTCAGGCAATTATCTGTACAACAAAAATTCAGCCGGGTGTTAAGTCTGAACACCCGGCGTTTTCTATATCCGGCAATAGAAAGAATCTATAACTGTTGTGGTAAAAACACCTTGACAAACAAAGTGAAATGTGAGATAATATATCCCAGAACAAACCTACTAAGTAAATAGGTATTATTGATAGGGGAATTATTATGAGTTTTTTAAAACCCTTGAAACGATGTTGACTCTGATGTAAATCTTTAATAATTCAGAGGGAGTATACTATTATGAAAACATATAAGAAAATTACTGATTTAATCGGAAACACACCGCTTTTGGAACTTGAAAGCATAGAGAAAAATACAGGCGCGACTGTATTCGGCAAGCTGGAATATTTCAATCCTGCGGGAAGCGTCAAGGACAGAATTGCCAAGGCGATGATTGACGACGCTGAGGCTAAGGGAATCATAAAGCCGGAGTCTGTTATTGTTGAGCCGACCAGCGGCAACACGGGTATCGGTCTTGCTGCCGTAGCAGCCGCGAGAGGCTATCAGGTCATAATAACCATGCCCGAGACCATGAGTGTTGAGCGCAGAAATCTTTTGAAGGCATACGGCGCTAAGGTGGTTTTGACAGAAGGCGTAAAGGGAATGAAGGGTGCGATTCAGAAGGCGCAGGAAATTGCGGCTGAAAATGAGCATAGCTTTATTCCGAGTCAGTTCACAAACAATGCCAACCCCAAGGCGCATTATGACACCACGGGACCTGAAATCTGGAATGACACCGACGGAAAGGTCGATATTCTTGTCGCGGGCGTCGGAACAGGAGGAACCGTTTCCGGAGTCGGCGAATATCTTAAAAACAAGAACCCGAATGTTCAGGTCGTCGCTGTTGAGCCGTCCGGCTCTCCCGTATTGTCGGGAGAAAAGCCCGGACCGCATAAGATTCAGGGTATCGGAGCGGGCTTTGTTCCCGAGACGCTGAACATCGACGTTTACGACGAAATCATCAAGGTAACAAACGAGGATGCGTTCGCAACAGGCAAATCGCTTGCAAAGCATGAGGGATTGCTTGTCGGAATTTCATCGGGAGCGGCTGTTTGGGCTGCGGCTCAGCTTGCGAAGCGCCCCGAGAATAAAGGTAAAATCATCGTGGCAATTTTGCCCGACACGGGAGAAAGATATCTTTCAACTCCCATGTTTTCAGAATAAGAGGTACGAAAAATGATTATCAACAGCAATGTTAAATTCAATACTGTTTATGCCGAGGTCAGCGCGATTGATTTCGGCGGCATTGCTGTGCCCTGCTGCGCCTGCTGTATGTGTTGTGCGGACACAGGCGGCGGTCATGGGATTTGATGAAGATAAATTTGTTTTCCAACCTGAGCCGTCTGTCTGCATTCTGCAGCGCAGGCGGTATTTTTATGCCTGAACGGAGGAAAAACTGATGATAGAAACAAGGGAAAGCGTTACCGCAAAGCTCTGTTCCTTTGCCCGCGCTTTTCATTCCAATATCGGAAGCAATAAGATTTTCGACGATTATCTCGCCTTTGATTTGATGGGCAAGGACGGGTACGAGGAAATGGGTCAGCTGATTCAAAATGATTTCGACGCGGAAAAGTCGGATAAAAACTTCACCTTTGCGTCAAAAAAGATTGCAAACCGCCTCAACCGCTATATCACGCCGATTCCGCTCTCACGAATCGCCTTTGCGGAACGAGAGTTGAATGCGTTCGCGCGGCATCACGGTAAATGTCAGTATGTGATTTGCGGAGCCGGTATGGATACCTTTGCGTTTCGCAACGATAACCCCGATATCGAGGTGTTTGAGCTTGACCATCCCGACACGGGACGATACAAGCGGCGCAGAATCAGAGAGCTTGAGTGGATCATTCCCGATAATCTCCACTTTGTACCGATAGATTTTTCAAAGGACGATATGAGCGAAAGGCTGCTTGCTTCGGGCTATGATCCTCAAGTTCCGACATTTTTTGCAATTCTCGGTGTGTCCTATTATCTGACGCTATCTGTCTTTGAGGAGACGATCCGCAAAATCAGCTCGATGTGCTTGGCGGAGAGCAAGGTTGTTTTTGATTATCCCGACGAGACCACGCTGCTCGGTCAAAGCGTTGAGCGCGTTCACACGCTTGCGGATATCACCGAAAAGCTCGGCGAAAAAATGCTGCACGGATATTCCTACAAGGAGGTATACAGCGCGCTCGAACGTTACGGCTTTGAAATCGAGGAGCATGAAACGCCGCAGATGATTCAAATGCAGTATTTTAACAACCGCAGCGACATGGCTGCATTCGAGAATATCAATTTTATTTTGGCTTACAAGGAGAGTGTGCTATGAAAACAATAGCAAGCTTTACCGTCAATCACGACAGGCTTGAAAAAGGAATGTACATTTCACGCGTTGACGGAGATGTAGTGACCTATGACATCAGAATGAAAAAACCGAACGGCGGAGATTATCTTGGCAACGGCGAGCTTCACACCATTGAGCATTTGTTTGCCACCTACGCGCGCAACAGCGAAGTGTCGGACAATGTTGTATATGTCGGACCGATGGGTTGCCGCACAGGGTTTTACCTGCTTGTCAGGGACAGCGTATCGCATGAACGAGCTCTCCGTCTGGTGCGCGACAGTCTTACGTTTATCTCTGACTTTGAGGGCGAAATCCCGGGAAGTAAACGCGCGGAGTGCGGAAACTACGCCGAGCATGATCTGGACGCCGCAAAGCAAACGGCAAGAGATATGCTCTCCGTTCTGAAAAATTGGAAAGAAAATGATTTGAAGTATAAGGAGTAATCATCATGGCAAGTTATAAAAAAATAGAATCCGCATTGATTCACGGAGGAATATCTACAGACTCATTCACGGGAGCGGTCAACGTTCCAATCTATCAGACCTCGACCTATCAGCAGAGCGGCTTGGGCGAGGAGCCTAAGTGGGAGTATTCGCGCACAGGCAATCCGACCCGTGCTGCACTTGAAGCTTTGATTGCGGAGCTCGAGCACGGCAAGGCAGGCTTTGCTTTCGGCTCCGGCATGGCGGCAATTACGGCTGTGCTCAGTCTGTTTGAATCGGGAGATAAAATTCTGATTTCGAGCAACGTCTACGGCGGTACCTTCCGTGTGCTCGACAAGGTGTTCAATCATTTCAATATCGGCTATTCGATCGAGGATACCACCGATTTAGCTGCGCTGGAGAGTAAAATCACCTCGGACGTCAAGGCGATTCTCGTTGAAAGCCCTGCTAATCCGCTGCTGACGATCACAGACCTCGCGGCAGTAGCTGCGCTTGCGAAAAAGCACGGCATTCTCTCGATTGTCGATAACACCTTTATGACACCGTACCTGCAAAGACCGATCGAGCTGGGTGTTGATATCGTCGTTCACAGTGCTACAAAGTACCTCGGTGGTCACAGCGACGTTGTGGCAGGCTTGGTTGTCGTCAACGATGACGACCTTGCACAAAGACTCGCCTTTATTCAGAACTCAACAGGCGGTGTGCTGGGACCCTTCGACAGCTTTTTGCTCATCAGAGGAATCAAAACCCTTGGCGTGCGCCTTGACCGACACGTTGCAAACGCTGAAAAAGCCGCTGAATATCTGCAAAACCACAAGGCGGTCAAGAAGGTATACTATCCCGGACTGCCCAATGCGCAGGGCTATGAAATCAATAAGCGGCAGGCGAAAAACGGCGGTGCAATGATTTCCTTTGAGCTTTATGAAAACTATAACATCAAAAAGTTTTTCAAGGCATTAAAGCTCGTTGCGCTTGCAGAGAGTCTGGGCGGCGTGGAGAGCCTTGTGTGCCATCCCGCAAGCATGACGCACGCCTCCATTCCCTACGAGGTGCGGCAAAAGGTCGGCATCACCGACGGCTTGATCAGACTGTCCATAGGCATTGAAAGCATCGACGATATTCTCGCCGATTTAGAGCAGGCGATTGCGGAAAGCGAGGAATAATCATGGCACTTTATAATGATATGAAGCAGCTTATAGGAAACACACCGCTCGTAAAGCTGAATCACATTGATTTGCCCGACGGAGCGAATCTTTATGCGAAATTAGAATTATACAATCCGTCCGGCAGTGTTAAGGACAGAATCGGAAAATATATGATAGAGGACGCGGAAAAACGCGGAATACTGAAAAAGGGCGGAACTATCGTCGAGGCAACGGCAGGTAACACGGGTCTTGGAATCGCCTTTGCCGCCCTGAATAAGGGCTACAAAATCATCTTTGTTGTGCCAACCAAATTTTCCGAGGAAAAGCAGACCCTTTTACGTGCGCTCGGAGCGGAGATTATCAACACGCCGCGTGAAGGCGGTATGCTCGGCGCGTGGGACAAGGCGGAGGAAATCCGCAAGTCCATTCCCGACGCAGTGACGCTCGAGCAGTTCAAAAATCAGGCGAATCCACAGGCGCATTATGAAACGACAGGCAAAGAAATTTATGAGGATCTGAACGGTCAGATAGATTACCTCGTCGCAGGAGCGGGAAGCGGCGGCACATATTCAGGAGTTGTTAAATTTCTGAAAGAGAAAAATAAGCAGATTGTCGGCGTTCTTGCCGATCCCGTCGGCTCCACGATGGGCGGCGGAGAACACGGAGACTACAACATTGAGGGTATAGGCAACGACTTTATCGCCGACACCATGGATATGTCGCTTGTCGATCAGGTTGTCAAAATGACCGATGACGAAGCCTTTGACGGTGCGCGTGAGCTTGCCGCAAAGGAGGGAATCTTTGCGGGTTCTTCCTCGGGCGCGGCTCTGGCGGCGGCAAAAAAACTGATCAACAGCGGCGCAAGGGGCAATATCGTCATCATTCTTCCAGACCGCGGCGACCGCTATTTCACCAAACATCTTTACGAATAGGCGGCGATCAACATGCGGATCATTGATTTTCACGCGCACATCTATCCCGATAAAATTGCCGAAAAGGCGACGGATGCCACGGGCGATTTCTATGGCATTACGCCTGCCTGTGTCGGTACAAGCGAAGAATTGCTCAAAGAGGGCAAAAGGGCGGGTATTGACAGATTTGTCCTTTTGCCCGTCGCAACCAGACCCGAACAGGCGCGGCATATCAACACTTTCATCCGCGACGAGGTGAACGCTCACGCCGAATTTCACGGCTTCGGAACGCTTCACCCCGACTGTGCGGAAAAGCTTGAGGAATCGGATTATATCCTGCAATCAGGTTTGTTGGGCGTTAAGCTTCACCCCGATACACAGGGCTTCAATACCGATGATAAAAGGCTGTTTGAGGTGTACGACTATTTGCAGGGCAGAGGAACGCTGATCGTTCACTGCGGCGACAAGCGATTTGACTATTCCCATCCGCGCCGCCTGAAAAATGTGATCGACAATTTTCCGAAGCTCCGCGTCATTGCCGCGCACCTCGGCGGCTGGTCGCTGTTTGATGAGGCGTTCGCGCTGCTGAAAAACAGCGATTGCTTCCTCGATATCTCGAGCTGCACAATGTTCCTTCCGCCGGAAAAGGTCACAAAATACATTCGCGGCTACGGCGCCGACAGGGTTTTGTTCGGCACGGATTTCCCTTTGTGGAGCCCTGAAACTGAGGTGAAAGCCTTTCAAAGGCTCTCTCTTACCTCGGAGGAATTTGAAAAAATCGCGTACAAAAATGCGTTAAGGGTTATAGATTAAATCTATTACCAACTATACCTATAGGATATTAGACAAATACAAAAAATAATGATATAATAAGCTCACTGAAACGAAAGGAGAGAACACCATGACCATGCGTAAAGTCTGTTGTGCAAGTAAAATGATGTGTACGATGCAAAAGGGATACTTTTGCGTTGTGGCATGCTGCGCGCTCCGAATGTGAAGGGCAATTCTGCGTTTCACTAAGGAAGTCAGCGCCTGACTTCCGTTTTTTTATGCCTGAAAACGGGCGGAAAGGGAGTAATCAAATGAAAAAGGTAATAATCGTCTGTATCATCGCGCTTGTCGCAGCGTTCAGCGTAACAGGCTGCGCTAGCTCAGGTGCGCTAAACGAAAGCAGTCAAAGCCAAAGTACAACGAAAGATTGTTGCAAGGATAAGGAATCAACCGATTCCGAGGTTCCCGACTGCTGCAAAAACAAGGAGCATACAGATAACAACTCATCAAAAACCTCAGACGTTCCCGACTGCTGTGCGGGAGAATAAAACAGATAACCAACCATAGAAAGGAAATCATTATGAAAACAAAAATCATTGCGGCTTTTCTTGCTGCCGCGCTTTCAGTAGCCGCTTTTACCGGCTGTAATACATCATCAGACAGCTCATCCACCCCTGAAACCTCCGCAAGCACCGCTTCAAACGGTGAAGCAAAGCTTGAAAAGACGACCTTCAACCTCGGTCATCTCAATTCCACAGCTCATCTGCTCGGATTTGTTGCAAAGGAAGAAGGTTATTTTAAGGAAGAAGGTCTTGATGTAACGCTCACTCTGTTTTCTTCCGCGGCGGAGCTTTCAAGCGGACTTGAAAACGGTAAGCTCGATGTTGCTTTCATCGGCTCCGTTCCCACGCTCACCTTCCAGAGTCAGGGTCACGACCTCACGATTTTCGGCGGTGAGATGACAAACGGTCACGGCTATGTGATAAAGCCCGAATTTGTCGAGGGAAAGTCAGACTGGGATGTTTCGATCCTCAAGGGCAGGAACGTAGCTTCCGTAAAGAATTCCGTTCAGGATGCTGAACTGCAAATCCTCTTGAAGGACAAGAAAATCGAAATCGGCGAGGGCGAGGACAAAGTGAATATCGTTTATTTCGACAGCCAGAAGGACGCTTACAACGCGCTCCAGAACGATTCCATTGACGCGGCTTCGGCGTATTCGCCCTACACCTCGCTTGCAGAGAGCCAGGGCTACAAGATCGTTTACCGCTGCTCCGAGGAAAAACTCCTCGAAAACCAGCCCTGCTGCCGTCAGGTAGCCGCAACAGAGGCGCTTTCAAAGTATCCCAATTCCTACAACGCTTTTGAGCGCGCACTGATCAAGGCATATAAGTTTACGCAGGAAAACAAGGAGGGTACCGTTAAGGACGTTAAGAAATACATCGACATCGAGGAAGATTTGATCAATACAGAGGTTTACGGCGGCTACGGCACATCGGTTCCCGACCCCGACAAGCAGGGCACGATAACGCTGAAAAACGCAATCGTAGAGCTTGGCTATACCGAGGATTACGATATTGAGAAGCTCTATAACACCGATATCTACAAGAATGCTCTCGCGAGTCTGATCAAAGAGAATCCCGACGATAAGATTTATGCTGAGCTTCAGAATCACTTTGATGAATTTGAATAATTCATAATTATATAAAAACTGAGATGATTGTATATGAGCAAGATAGAAATTCACAATTTAACGGTTGACTACACCGAAAAAAAGAACCGCTTCACCGCATTGAAGGATGTCAGCTTTTCCATTGAAGACGGCGAGTTTGTCAGCGTCATCGGCTCAAGCGGATGCGGAAAAAGCACGCTGCTAAGTATTTTGGAGGGTATCAATACGCCGACAGCAGGCGAAATCCTGATTAACGGCGAGCCGATTCACGGCACCGGTACCGACAGAGGCGTTGTGTTTCAGCACTATTCGCTTTTTCCGTGGATGACCGCCAGAAAGAATGTCGCCTTTGGTATCAAGCAGGTTAACAAAGAGGCAAGCAGAACCGAACGCCTGAAAATTGCCGATGAGTTTTTGGAAAAGGTCGGACTCAACGAATTCAAAAATAAATATCCCTCGCAGCTTTCAGGCGGAATGCAGCAGCGCGTCGCAATCGCCAGAGCCTTGGCGATGGACACCGATATTCTCCTGATGGATGAACCGTTCGGCGCGATCGACGCGAAAAACCGCACCATTTTGCAGGAGCTCCTGCTCGAGCTGTGGGAGGGCGACGGCACAAGCGCCAGAAAAACCGTTGTATTTGTCACGCACGATATCGACGAGGCGATTTTGCTCTCGGATAAAATCGTGATGATGACCGCGAATCCGGGTCAGGTTTACCGCGAGATCAAAGTGCCGTTTGACCGTCCGCGCAACCGTGCACAGCTTGTTCAGACAAAGGAATACAATCAGTTCAGAAATAAGCTGCTGGCGATGTTCTACAGCGACATCGTCAGCAAAATCGGCGGAGACGAGGTGGTGCTGTAATGACGATCAAAAAAAGATACCTCAGAGTTGTTCACGCGCTGTTTATTGTGCTTTTGCTGATTCAGCTCCTGCCCGATAAACTCAGCGGCGATACCTACGCGCTGTACGTTGTATGGTTTGCCGTCGGCGTTGAAGCGCTGACGCTGCTTGTATCCTCGTTTATCAAAAAGCCCGTCGGCTTGAATCTGTTTACGGATATCGTCGGTTTCATCTACGGCTTGCTGATTGCCTGGACGCTGGCTACCGCCAAGTTCAATCTGTTAAAGCCCGCGCTATTCCCGCCGCCCGGAAAGGTCTTTTGGAGAATGATTGGCGATTACGAAACGATCGTAACCAACATTTTCAGTTCCGTCGGCATCATTTTGCAGGGCTATCTGTTGGCGCTGGTCATAGCGATCCCGCTCGGACTGTTTCTCGGATGGAGCGCAAGACTCGGCAGCGCAGCGACCTATATTTCCAAATTTCTCGGCGCGATTCCGCCAATCGTCTATATTCCATATGGTATCGCCTTGCTGCCGACCTTCCGTTCGGTTTCGGTTTTTGTCATTTTTCTTGCGACCTTCTGGCCTGTGCTCGCAGGCACTATGAGCGGCGTTATGAATGTCGACAAAAAGACGATCGACTCCGCAAAGGTGCTGAACGTCGGAAAATTTACTATGCTGTTTTCCGTCATTCTCCCGGCTTCGCTGCAGCAAATTTTTATCGGCTGCAACCAAGGGCTGACTGTGTCGTTTGTACTGCTGACTTCGGCAGAGATGATCGGCGCTCAGAGCGGCCTGGGCTATTACATTAAAAACTATTCCGATTTCGGAGACTACACCAGAACGCTTGTCGGATTGATCGTGATAGGCATCGTGATTGTCGCGATCTCGTTTGCGTTCAATAAGATACAAAAATACCTGCTTCGCTGGAAGCACTGAAAGGAGGGCGCACAGTGACTGAAATTTTATGGCACGGCAGGGGAGGACAGGGAGCCTTTACCGCCGCAAGACTTCTAGGCGACGCGTATTCGCTCAGGGATAACGCGTATGCGCTGGCGTTCCCTTCCTTCGGCCCCGAGCGCAGGGGCGCGCCAATCCGCGCGTTCACCAAGCTCGATGAAAAGCCGATAGGCAACCGCAGCGAAATTACCAGATCCAACTACAGTATTTTTCTTGATGACACGCTTTTCAGCGAGAAGTCTTTTCACGAGCTGAAGCAAAACGGAAAAATACTTTTAAATACAAAGAAGCAGTTTGACGATCCGCGCGTGATAACGCTCGACGGCGACGGTATTGCGGCGCGGATCCTCGGATTGCCTATTACCAATACGATTCTTTTAGGCGCGTTTGCGGCGGTATCACGAGAAATTTCTCTTGAAGAAATAAACGAAGCGATTCGGCAAACCATGCCGCGACGCCTGCACGAAAAGAATATCGCCGCCGTCAAAGCGGCATATGAGGAGGTTGTCTCATGAAGCCTTATCTGAGGGATTTCGTCCCGACCTCTTTTGAAGATATTCCCGACGCGACCGCTTATGAGGCAGGGTATCTTGTCACCAAAAACGCGGGTTGGCGCAATGTCCGTCCCGTGATCGACAATACAAAATGCGTCGGCTGTCTGAATTGTTATCTTTACTGTCCCGACGGCGTGATTTTCCGCGAGGGAAGTAAGGTTAATATAGATTACGACTTTTGTAAGGGCTGCGGAATATGCTCAAAAATCTGCAAGCCCGGGGCAATAAAAATGGAGGCGGAAAAGTAATGGCTAAAAAGTTCTTATCGGGCAATGAGGCGTTTGCCTACGGCGTTCGACTTGCGCGTCCGCAGGTGATTTCCGCTTATCCGATCACGCCGCAGACGATAGTAGTGGAGAAGCTTTCCGAGTTCGTTGAGGACGGCAGCCTGAACTCGGAGTTCATTCATGTGGAATCCGAGCATTCCGCGCTTTCCTGCGCGATCGGTGCATCCTCTGTAGGCGCGAGGGCTTTTACTGCGACCTCCTCTCAGGGCTTGCTCTATATGGCTGAGTGTTTGCCTTATGCCGCAGGCGGCAGGTTTCCGATCGTCATGATGAACGCCAACCGTTCAACGGCACTTCCGTGGAACATCTACGGCGATCAGCGCGATTCTCTCTCTCAGCTCGACAGCGGCTGGATCCAGGCATATGCCGGCAACGCGCAGGAAGCACTTGATCTGGCTTTGATGAGCTTTTATATCGCCGAGCACAGCGAAGTCAGCACGCCGTTTATGGCGAATCTCGACGGATTTGTGCTCACCCATACCTATGAGGTAGTAGACGTTCCTACGCAGGAACAGGCAGACGCTTTTCTTCCGAAGTACGAAACGGAAAATAAGCTTGACCTGCAAAATCCGCGTAACCTTGCTTTCTCGGCAGGACCCGACACCAACACGTTTTTTAAGTACAAGGAGCACCTCGGTATTCTGAATGCTTCCAAAATCATTGAAAAAGCCGAGGAGCGTTTTGCGGAGATCTTCGGCAGGCGTTACAGCGGTTTGACGGAGAGCTATCAAACCGATGACGCGGAATATATTCTGATTACCCTCGGCAGTATTTCGGGACTTGTCCGCGAGGCAGTGGATAAGCTCAGGGCAGAGGGAAAACGCGCGGGACTGTTGAGATTGCGCTATCTTCGTCCGTTTCCGAATGAGGAAATTTCAAACGCCGTCAAGAACGCCAAAGCGGTCGCAGTGCTTGAAAAGGACATCTCCTTCGGCAACGAGGGCACTGTTTATACCAACGTCAACTCCGCCCTGCAAAAGGCAGGAATCAATATTCCAAATTCGAATTATATCGGCGGTCTCGGCGGAAAGAATATTTCCTTTGAAGAAATTAAAAGTATCTTTGACGAGCTGGAAAATCAGCGGTCGACGGTAAAATTTTTAGGGATCGGCGGTGAAGCAAATGGCGATTAACGCAAAAACGATCAGTGAAACAGAGCTGTTCTACGGTCACAAGGCGTGCGCCGGCTGCGGAGGCAGTCTCGCGGTGCGGATCGCTCTCAAGGTTTTGGGAGAAAACGCGGTAGCCGTCCTTCCGGCAGGATGTATGTCGGCTGTAGGCTTCAACTTTCCGCAGCTTTGCTTCGGCAACAACGCCATCATCTCGACCTTCGCGGGCACGGCATCCATGCTGACCGGCGTTGAAGCGGGACTTCGGGCGCAGGGCATTACCGACTTTCACACTGTAGGCTTTGCGGGCGACGGCGGCACGGCTGATATCGGCTTGCAGGCGTTGTCGGGTGCGATCGACCGTAACGACGATATTCTCTATATCTGCTACGACAACGAGGCGTATATGAATACCGGCATTCAGAAAAGCTCACTGACCCCGTTCGGCGCGAGGACGACCACCACTCCGGCAGGCAAAAATATACGCGGCAATCTCAGACCTAAGAAAAATTTGTTTGAGATTGTCGCCGCCCACGGAATCCCATATGCCGCTACCGCGAGCGTAGGGTATCTCAATGATTTTATGCGTAAGGTGGAAAAGGCTAAGCAAACAAAAGGCACAAAGTATATTCATATTCTTGCGCCCTGTCCTACAGGCTGGGGCGTCAAGACAGACGAAACAGTTGAAATCGCCAAGGAGGTCGTTGACTGCGGCCTTTGGTACCTTGCTGAATACGAAAACGGCGGTTTTACGCTGAATCACCGCCCGAAGGAGTTTTCGGACGTTTCGGCTTATCTCAGACGTCAGAGCCGGTTTAAGCATCTGACCGACGAGGACATAGAAATCATCACACGCTCCCGCGATAAAAAATGGGAGTTTATCAATCAAAATTTTAAGTGATTTTAAGGAGTAAAAAGCAATGAGCAGAGATATTAATAATAAATTCTGGGACGAGGAGCTTGAGACCCTGCCTCGTGAAGAGCTTGAAAAAAGACAGCTTGAGGATTTGAAGGAGATCGTCAAATTTGCCTACGAAAATGCGCCCTATTACAAGCGCAGCTTTGACGAGGCAGGAGTAAAGCCCGAGGATATCAAAACTCTCAAGGATATTCAGAAGTTCCCCTTTATCAACAAGAAAACCCAGCGCGACACGCAGGGTGTAGGATCCTTCTTAGGCGAGCTTGCGGCAGTTCCGGAGGATGACGTTGTGTTCATATCCACCTCGTCAGGTTCCACGGGCGTTCCCACTATGAGCCCGTTCACCAAGAAGGACTTTGACGAGTTTCAGGATACCGAAAGCCGCTGGTTCTGGCAGATCGGTATGCGCCCGAACGACCGCTATGTTCACGCGCTCAACTTCTCGCTCTATGTAGGGGGTCCCGATGTTATCGGCGCACAGAATCTCGGTGCGCTCTGCATCTGGGGCGGTACGCTCCCGAGCGAGCGCCTGCTGTTCGTATTGAAAACCTACAAGCCCACCGTCATTTGGACGTCTCCGTCTTACGCATGGCAGCTCGGTGAAAAGGCGCTCAAGAGCGGCATTGATCCCAAAAAGGATTTGAATATCAAGAAAATCATCGTTGCAGGCGAGCTCGGCGGCTCGATCGACGCCACCAGAAAGGCGATAGAGGACATCTGGGGCGCGGAGGTATACGACTTTTACGGACTGTCCGACATTTTCGGAGCCTGCGCCGCCATGTGCGAGGCGAAGGACGGACTTCACATCGCAGAGAATCATATTCTCGTTGAAACAATCGATATTCACACAGGCGAGATTTTAGAGCCGGGTGAGGTCGGCGAGCTGGTATTTACAACGCTCAGAAAGCATGCGCGTCCGCTGATTCGCTTCCGCACAGGCGACATCGGACGCATCGATAACACCAAGTGTTCCTGCGGAAGAACGCACGGCAGAATTCATATTCTGGGCAGAAAGGATGATATGTTCATCGTTTCCGCAGTAAATGTGTTCCCAAGCGATATCGAGGCGGTCATCCGCGAGCAGGACGGCATTACGGGCGAATATCTTATCAGGATTTTTGAGAGAGATTTCACTAATAAGTACGCCGTTGAAATCGAGAAGAACAGCGATAACCCCAAGACCGACGAGGAGGTTGCCGCCGAGGTTTCAGCAGCGCTGAAAGCGCGTATCGGCGTTAAGCCCGCAAGAGTTGTCGTTCATCCTGACGGAGGACTTGACACCCGTTCCGAGCACAAATCAAAGCGAGTTATTGACGAGCGAAACCTTGAATACGTCATTTAATAAGTATATAATAGGGCATAAAACAGCCCAAATAATAACGATGGAGGAATTTTTATGCCCGAGCTATCCAAACGAACCGAAACCTTTACAGATTCCGTCATCCGCCGCATGACCAGAATTTCAAATAAATACGGCGCGGTTAATCTCTCTCAGGGTTTTCCTGATTTTGAACCGCCGCGCGAGCTGCTCGACCGGCTTGCCGAGGTGTCAAACGAGGATTTTCACCAGTATTCCATCACCTGGGGCGCGCAGAATTTTCGTGAAGCACTTGCTGAAAAGCAGTCGCGGCTTATGGGCAGAAGGATAGACCCTAACGCGGAGATCGTCGTCACCTGCGGCAGCACAGAGGCGATGATGGCGGCGATGATGACCGTAGCCAATCCGGGAGACAAGGTTATTGTGTTCTCGCCGTTTTATGAAAACTACGGCGCTGACACGATCCTGTCGGGAGCGGAACCAATCTATGTTCCGCTCTATCCGCCCGAATTTAACTTTGACCCAAATGAGTTGGAAGCAGCTTTCAGACAAAAGCCCAAGGCCTTGATCCTCTGCAACCCTTCCAACCCCTGCGGCAAGGTGTTCACCTATGACGAGCTGAAAATCATTGCCGACCTCGCCGAAAAATACGATACGTTTGTCATTACCGACGAGGTTTACGAGCACATTGTCTACGCGCCGCACAAGCACACCTATTTCGCTTCACTGCCCAATATGTGGGAGCGCACGATTTCCTGTTCCTCACTATCAAAAACCTATTCAATCACGGGCTGGCGTTTGGGATATATTATCGCGCCGCCGCATATTATCGACGTGGCGAAAAAGGTTCATGACTTTTTGACAGTCGGCGCGGCTGCACCTTTGCAGGAGGCGGCGGTGACAGGACTGCGCTTCGGCGATGATTATTACAGGCAGCTCACGTATAAATACACCGAAAAACGCGATTTGTTCCTTAAGGGGCTCGACGATATCGGAATCTCTCATACAATTCCTCAGGGCGCTTATTATGTGCTGCTTGACATCTCGGAATTCGGCTTTGACAGCGACCTTGATTTCTGTGAAAAGCTCGCCGAAAAGGTCGGCGTAGGCGCGGTGCCGGGCTCAAGCTTCTTCCGTGAAAACGTCAACCACCTGATTCGTCTGCACTTCGCCAAGAAGAATGACACCCTTAATGAAGCGCTGAACAGACTTTCACAGATAAAAAAGCTTAAACTGTAAGATGTTAGCAAATGAAACGAGTTAGCTCTATACCCGGTAATATCTTACACGCAGCTGCTGCGGCAATTGTATCGGAAAGCAATCTTAATGACAATTCCTTCAAGCCGAATGGTTGTAAAAGACCATTCGGCGTTTGCTATTCAATAACAGCTTTTTCTGATATCATAACGCATCATAATCATTTTTCGGTAATATGGATTCAAATAACATTATTAACAATATTTTACACAGTTTGACAACTTTCAATCAGGCTGTGTATTATTTTTTCGATTATTTACGAATTCCGGTCGCTGAGCAGTCAAAAACGGAGCTTGCATTCGCAGGGCGGAGTTTGCGCTCACTGGACAAAAATCGTTGTAATTTATATATCTTATTGTTGCAAAAGCGAAAAAATTATGGTAAAATATAATACAATTAGATTGAATTTGATATCATATTCAGCAGCTCCGATACATAGTCTCCTATATTTAGTTGCTGTATCACATCATGCAATACACGAGATGGTGATATAATATGAAAAAGAATCTTACATATATCAAACGATTTGCCGCTCTCCTGCTTTGCTTTGTGATGATTTGTGTTTGTCTGTTGCCGATTGCCGCGAATGCGGAAGAGAAAGAAAAAACTGTCCGTGTCGGATGGTACGATGCTCCTGTCAGTATGATAGATCAGTACGGCAGACGCTCCGGTCATGCCTATGAATACCAGGCGAAAATCGCCGCCTATACCGGATGGAACTACGAGTATGTAGAGGAAAGCTGGCCGAATCTGCTGCAGATGCTCATCGACGGAGAGATTGATATGTTGAGCGACGTTTCCTACACGGAAGAGCGGTCAGAGAATATGCTGTTTCCTCACTTGCCTATGGGAGAGGAGGATTACTACATTTTTATCTCTCCGGATAACAAAGACTATATTCCGGACGACTATTCCTATTTTGACGGAAAAAAGGTCGGCGCGAATAAAGGCAGCTTACAGGAAAAGATGTATCAGGATTGGGAAAAGTCAAACAATATTGAGTCTGAGTTGTTTGAAGCGACCTGTTCCGAAGATGAGTCATTTGAAATGGTGCGCAAAGGTGAACTGGACGCCTTTGTGTCGATAGACGGCTACGGTGCAGCTGATATCGCCGTGCCGGTTGTCAAGATCGGTTCATCGGACTATTACTTTGCGATCAACAAAGACCGCCCTGATTTGCTGGAGGATCTGAATGCCGCGATGAGCCGCATTATGGATGAAAACCCCTATTATAATCAGGATATGAAAAAGAAATATATCAGTACCTCCGGCGCGAATCTTTTTTTGAGCTCCACGGAAAAAGAGTGGCTTTCCGGTCACGGAAAAATCCGAATCGGATATCAGGACAACAATTTGCCGTTTTGCGCTGAGGATAAAAAAACAGGTGAATTGTCAGGTGCTTTGAAGGACTATCTGGATGATGCTTCGAAATGTTTTGAAAACGCTGAGCTTGTCTTTGAGCCTGTCGCTTATCCTTGTGCGGCTGATTTGATACAGGCGCTTGAGAACGGTGAAGTAGACTGTATGTTTCCTTCTAATCTGAGCACCTCCGACGTTGAGGCATTGAATATCGTTTTGACGCCGTCGATTATTTCCTCAGAGATTTACGCGGTCGTTCGTAAGCCGAATCAAAATACGTTTTTACAGCAGGCAGTCAACCATGCCGCTGTGATAGAGGGCGATCCGAACTATAAAGCAGTCATGATGGACCATTTTCCGAACTGGAAATGGGATGGATACCCGGATACGCAGTCCTGCCTCAAAGCGGTGGCGGACAAAGAAGCCGACTGTTTTCTGATAAGCAACTATTATTACAACAAACTGGCAAAGCAGATTGAAAAGCTGAACCTGACCGCATTAGCTACCGGAGAGATCTTGGATTATTACATTGCGGTCGTCGAAGGCAACACGGAACTGTATTCTATACTTACGAGAACTACCAATATCGTCAGCAAAGCCAATATCAACGCTGCGTTGTCATACTATTCCGCAGAAGAAGCTAAAACCACTCTGATCGATTTTATTCAGGATAATCCGGCTGTTGATATCGCGGTAGTCGTTGTGATCGCGGCGTTTGTATTAATTATTGTTACGCAGCATCGAATCATTCGAGCCAAAAAAGAAGTAGAAAAAAGCAATCATAAGGTTGAAAGTCTTAACAAACTCGTCTATGTTGACGCGCTCACATCTTTACATAACAAGGGCGGTTTTGACGAGAGTCTGCAGCAAATCCAAAAACGACTTGATGACGGAGAGCAGTTTGATTTCGCGATCGTGATGCTTGATTGTAACGACCTCAAACCAATCAACGATCAGTACGGTCATGATAAGGGAGATATTTACCTGCAGACATCCAGCCAACTGGTCTGCCGCGTGTACAAAAACAGTTCCGTATTCAGGATTGGCGGAGATGAATTCGCTGTTATTTTGCAGGACGAGGATTTTCAGAACAGAAATGATCTGATAGAACGGTTCAATAAAAGCGAGGCTGAAATATGCGCTTCTGCCGAAAACGAATGGGAAAAGGTGGACATGGCGATCGGAATGGCGGAATATGACCCGCGAGAATGTGATTCTGTTGACAATGTCGTACATCATGCAGATATAAATATGTACGAGAATAAACGCGCAAAAAAGAAGGCGCGTTCCAAAAGCTGATAAGCGTACCGATCATGCATACTTACAATCCCATCATCGGTCGATAGAATCATCACATATCTGCCACATTGCTCACCTTCCGGGTGAGGAATAATGAATCGACAAAGCAAATGCTCTGCCTGACAGACTGAACAGTCTGTCAGACAGAGCTTTTTTGTATTGAAATATATACTGCCATCTGATGCCCTCAAACTCGAAAATGGCTTATTAATGAAAAAACAATGCCACTGAATGGTATCAATGGCATTGTTCATTATGTGTCCTTGCTGCACAAAAGGATATTTTTTGCGTAAACCCGGTATAGTTTTGAACCCACGGGCTTTTACATCACTTTTTGGGTTTTCAAAAAATCGATCATGGGCGCGAGCTCTTGGACGGCGTCCCACGCTTCCGCTTACTTTTTGCACGCTACCGGCGGCTTTGATTTCACGGGAGCCGCGTCAACAAACAAATCCTTATATCCGTTTTTGAGTCTTTTGCACTTCATGCAGTAAACCTCTCTGCCAAGGTTAATGCAGTCGGCGCAGGTCTTTTTGTTTTCCATTTTCAAAACCTCCAAGAAAAATCATACAGGTGTATTGTATCACAAGCTCGGAGGTTTTAGTATCTTTATAGGAAAATTACAAAATCGTAATTGGTAAAACACAACATCATCCGCCGAGAGGGAAGTACGCCTTTTTCGTGGCAGGTGCTACCTGTTCATCACAGGATGAGTAGGTGGAGATACCCTGCTTGTTGAAAGAATACTCCTGTTTCTGTTTGTTTTTCTGATGTATAGATATTGAAATTTTTTGGTTAATCGTGTATGATTATTTACAGAATTCTTTCAATAAAGAAAACCATTATCCAAAAATGAACAGGAAAAAATGGATCTTCTCGGACTTGCCGCAAAGTATTGGATCAGGATAGTGTCGCCGATAGTATCTGCTTCCGTAGTAACCGCCATATGGCTGGATTGTTTCCTGTGTTCGTAATCTTGATTACAACGCTCCCAAGCTCAGCGTTAGGCGGCTGCACAATGATTATGTTCGCAAACATCATCGTAAGTGGTTTGGATATGTTCAGACGTTGCGGGCTGACGAAGAGAAATATCGCTGTTCTGGCTTTTTCTTTGAGTTTTGGTTTGGGATTTACACAAGTCCCCGGGATATTTGATGTTTTCCCTGATGTCGTAAAGACAGTTTTTGCTGAAAACTGTGTTGCCATTGTATTTGTAATAGCCGTCATTCTTGATCGTGTCTTGCCTGTTGAAAAGGACGCGGTGTAATAAAAAAGCTTTAATCTCAGCGAAAAAACGGAAAAGGTGATTTGATGAAAGTAATTGAAAAAATAAGCGAAATAATCGGAAAATACATGGCTTTAATAGTTCTTGCGGTAGCCGCGCTTGCGCTGTTTGTGCCGCAGTCGTCGCTGTGGATAGATACCTCTTGGATCAACTATCTTCTGATGATTGTGATGTTCGGTATGGGACTCACCATGAAACCGAAGGATTTTACACTGATTTTCAAAAGACCGAAAGATATTATAATCGGCTGCGCGGCGCAGTTCATTATTATGCCGGCACTGGCATTCGGATTGAGCCGGATTTTCGGACTTGACCCTGCGCTTACCGCAGGCGTGGTGCTTGTCGGAACCTGCCCGGGCGGCACGGCGAGCAACGTGATGACTTACTTATCAAAGGGCGACGTTGCACTGTCTGTCGGAATGACGAGCGTCAATACCCTGCTGGCACCCCTTCTCACGCCCGCAATCACTTGGCTGCTGTTGCAAACGACCGTCAGTGTGGATGTTTGGGCGATGTTTTGGAGCATAATTCAGGTGATTATCATTCCGATCGCTCTCGGCTTTGTCATTAACCATTTCTTCGGCAAAATAACTGAGAAAGCGGTCACCGTGCTTCCAATGGTTTCGACCATCGCGATTTGTATGATCGTCGCCGCTGTTGTATCACATAACGCAGAGAAAATCTACACAAGCGGCGCTCTTGTACTTGCCGTTGTCATTCTTCATAACCTGCTCGGCTACGCTTGCGGCTTCGGACTCGGCAAGCTCCTCAGATTGCCTCCGGCAAAGACAAAGGCGCTGTCAATCGAAATCGGTATGCAAAACTCGGGGCTCGCTACCAGCCTTGCGGGTACAGCATTCCCGAATCTTGCAATGGCGACTGTTCCCGGTGCGATCTTTTCTGTATGGCATAATATCTCCGGCGCGATCTTAGCGGGATTCTACAGGAGATGGAAGAATAACCAAAAAGGAAAAAGCGTAAAAAGTAAATAACTCTGCGTAAAAAACCACAAAAAACCTCTTTATTGTTTGTTTCTGTTATTCATATTAAGGATTGATTTTTATTCCGAATTAGAATATAATTTAACTTGCAAAAGCAAATTGAAATGGAGGAAAATCATTATGAAACAGACAATAAAGAAGTCGCTGGCAATCATATTTGCCGCTTTGATCACAAGTGCAACTGCCGCTATGCTTACGGGCTGCGGTGGGGATAATAAAGAATCCAACAGCGCTGCAACGACCGTTGCTGCAACAACTGTTGCCAAAACAACCGGTTCCAATGGACAAAGCAGCAACGCAAATCAGACTCAGGGCAATCAGAATTCGCAATCTGCCGAGAGCAACGGCTCTGATAACGGCAGCAGCTCACAGTCCGATGACGGCTATATTGACCAGCAGACAGCTATTGCCAATGTTAAGCAACAGGCAGGGTCAGGCGCGACCATTATCAGCTCCACAAAGGGCTATGCCCCCGACGGCTTAAAGGCGTGGATTATAGTTGTTCAGCCCGTAACCAATAATGACAGTACAGATACCGTGACCTACTACTCAGGCTATCAGTTCTGCTATCCCGAAACAGCTTCTGGAAATAATGATTCTGACAACTCGGATGACTCTGACGGCTATATTGACGAGCAGACCGCTATTTCCAATGTAAAACAGCAGGCAGGCTCAGGTGCAACCATTGTCAGTGCCGCAAAAGGCTATTCTCCCGATGGCTTAAAGGCGTGGGTTATCGTTGTTCAGCCGGTAACCAATACTGACAGCACAGATACCGTGACCTATTACTCAGGCTATCAGTTCTGCTATCCCGAAGACTGAGCGTAATACGTTTCTATACAACAAGCTCCTATCATCAAAAATCTGCTGCCATGTCGAAGTAGTTTTCGGTATGGTGGTTTTTTGCGTGACAATCATTGCCTCCCTGATTCATCAGAGGAGCAGCGATATTGCAACCATACAGTTAGTTGTAAATCCGGTAATGACATTCAATCATGTTTGTGGTATAATAAACGCAGGAAAAGTCTTGCTGATTAATTAGGGCAATTTTTTGCGTTTATTAAATGCCGATCTCAGCGCACAAACGGATATGGCAGAAACAAAATAAGTACAATAATCTGCATGAAAAGGATAGGCTTAGACATGAGAAAAAAACTACTGATACTATGGATTTGTATAGCGTTGGCAATCATATCTTCCGTTATTGTTGTGTTTGCCATAGGCGGCCGGTATACACTTCATACCAATACATTTCTGGGAACGGATACATTGCCGCAAACTGAGGTCAAGCTAAGTGACGAGAATGTTGCGCGCATGACGGACGTCCGAATGGAAAACGGGGAGCTTATCTTTGAGTTTGAAGCGCTGAACCCCGGAAAGACAGCAGTATATATCAGCTATGATTACGGGGATGTCATGATGCCTTCGCACGAAAGAACCTTCGAGGTGAATGTCTTTGGCACCCTGCTTGACCGCACAGACGGTATAATAAAGTTCAACGGATTTCAGTACATCGTTTACGCTGCGCTTGCAGTGCTTTTTGTCATCCAGTTTGTTATGCTGTGGATGTTCAATGACTATAGGAAAAATGGCGATTTTTCCTATCCGAT
>NZ_JAHLQB010000089.1 GCF_018918205.1 Lachnoclostridium sp. MSJ-17
AACCGGCATTCATCTTTAATTGCTATATAACTTGTATAGCCTATCGGATATTCTTTCCCGTTCAATACAAACTTATCTTTTTTATAAATAACCTCAAACAAATTGGAATTCTTCACTTTTTCTTGAATATCATTCTCAAACATCCGTTCTCACCTCGCAGTACAATTATAGCACATACGTTTGGAAATTTCAATACAAATTAGAATATTCGTTCTAAAATTCACAAAAATCTGGAAACGGTTTGAACCCTTCACGGGAAAATACGGAAAATTTTGATAATTTGACATTGATAAAGTGAAAGGAAAGCTCAGCCGAGTACCGGTGTAAGGCTGAACGCTCCTTTCGCAAATATGAATACTACTCCCACTTTCGCGAGGTGGGAGTTTTGTATTTGTAAAAAATTTATTTTGGAGCGTGATAAATATGTCAATCACAAAGAAAAAACTCACCGTCATCGACGGCGAAACATTAATGGATATGCGATTAGAACCTATCCGCTATTGCATTGAGGGACTTCTGCCGCAGGGCGTTGCTATGATGAGCGGCGCTCCGAAAATCGGCAAGTCTTGGATGATGCTGGACTGGACGATCCGCATAGCCAAAGGAGAAGATGTCTGGAATTTCAAAACGACAAAGGGCACAACGCTCTATCTCTGCTTGGAGGATAACTGGAACCGTGTGCAAAGCAGGTTGTTTGACGTAACGGACGAAGCGCCCGGCAACGCTTACTTTGCCATCTCGTCCTGTTCATTGTCCGGCGGTCTTGAAAAACAGATCACCGATTTTGTAGCTGAACATCCGGACACGGCGCTTGTTACGATAGACACCTTCCAGATGATTCGTAACGCAGAAAAAGACACAAGCTACTCCAACGATTATCAGGAAATCGAAAAACTGAAAGCGTTAGCAGACAAGCTGCAAATCACTATTCTGCTTGTCCATCATCTGCGAAAGCAAGGCGACAGCGATCCGCTTAACAAAATCTCCGGCACTACCGGAATCAGCGGCGCGATCGATACCGCGCTGATTCTTGACAGGAGCAGCCGCAATCAAAAGAACGCAACGCTGACCTGCACAGGCAGAGATATTGAGAGCCGCGAGCTAGAGCTGACTTTCTCTGCCGACACACACACTTGGGAATTGCTGTCTGACAGCATTGAAAATCCCGAAATGCTGTTGCCTGATGAAATCAATCAGTTGATAGCGTATATGAAGCAGACGAGTATGTACGTTGGTTCGAACACCGACTTCGCAGAAGATTTTTCTTCTTTCTGCGGTAAGAGTATCACGCCGAGCGTGCTCAAAAAGCTGATGAATAAATACCGCTATGAGTTGGAAAGCTACGGCGTATTTTTTGTCTCGGGCAGGAGCAATGGCAAGCGTTTTCTGAATATCCGTTATGATCCCGAAAGTGACGGCAGTGACGTTAAGGACGGCAATATTAGGGGCGTCAAAACTGGCGTCCCTGCCGTTCCTGTCGTCCCTGTTAATGAGAAACCGCGTACACTAAGAGTTAAACCTTCGGAAGCATATTACGAGAAGCAACGCAGACGTGGCAGATACCGTTGATTCACGGATTATCGTCCCGCTTTATTGCCAGTTTCGCCTTTGTATTACGACCGCCCTCTTTCGGGCGGCCGCAAAGGCAGATGCGAGCTAGGCCCGCGCCCCTATTTTGAAAAACTATGGAGGAATATTTTGAAAAAACAAGCAAAAACTGAAATCATTTCAACGAGAGTCACGCCGGAACAGAGAGAAATCATCGAAGAAAAGGCGTACTCTTCTTACCGAACGCCGAGTATGTATCTGCGAGATTGCGCGCTTGACAAAAAGATTATCGTCGTTAAAGGTGTCGATGAAGTAGCAAATGAGCTGAGAAAAATCGGAAACAACCTCAACCAACTGACGAGAGCGGTCAACTCCGGCTACATTTACGAGGTAGATTTGCGTGAAACGAGAGAGGAGGTGGCAAGGCTTTGGCAGTCGTTAAATTCGTTAACGCGGGAAGTCCGATGAACAATATTTTTGATTATGTTACGCGCCGTGAAGCGACGGAGAGCAAATTAATCAGCGGAGTGAACTGTTCACCCGAGAGCGCGCTCGAAGAATTCCGGTTCGTCAAGAAGCGGTTCCACAAAGAGGACGGCAGGAGTTACTACCATATCGTGCAGTCGTTCTCACCTGACGACGATCTCACGCCCGAGACCGCTCACGAAATCGGATTGAAATTTGCGGAATACTTTCCCGGTTATCAAATCCTTGTCGCTACCCATATCAATACCAAAGCCATCCATAATCACCTGATTATGAACAGCGTCAGCTTTGAGAACGGCAAAAAGTTTCACCAGAGCCGCAACGAAATGTTGCAGGCGAAGGAGTATTCCAATCAGCTCTGCCGTGAGTATGGACTGAGTGTTACCGAGACCAAAACCAAGAATCCGCGCAATGCAAGATGGAAGCGTGACCTGATTGAAACCGCGTCCTGCGCTATCGGCTGGTCGGCGACAAAGGAAGAATTCATCGAGTATATGCGCGAGCACGGCTACAAGGTTCAGTGGGAGGACAAGTATAAATATATCACCTTCACCACGCCCGAGGGCTACAAAGTCCGCGACAATAAACTTTTCGACGAGCGTTTCTTGAAAAACAGTCTGGAACTATACTTTGCCATGGGCGGCTGCGATGGTGAAATGCTCGACACCTACTGCGACTATATCACGCCTTATCACGACGATAGTTTTACTATGACAAGCACTGACGGACTGTTCAATCTCCTCGGAGATATTCTTTCATCAGTTCCTGCGGACTACTATTATCAGCCGCATTATATCAAAGAAGTGAATACAATGGAAAAGCTTCGCCTAGAAAAGATCCTCGGACGTAAGATTTCTAACGAAGCCTTCGTCACTTACTGTACCCGTGAGGACTACGAACGCGAGCAGGGTATCGCGCAAACTTATTGATATTTCTACACAATCTGTCTGGACTTTGCGAAAAAGGTGTGGTAGTGTTTGTGTCAACAAAGCGGACGCGACCACACCCTGACGCGTGTGTCCGCAAAAAATGAAAGGAGAAACAACCATGACAAAATCCAAAATCAGCTCCGTGCATTTCAAATATACCGGCACGGAAGAACAGTTTGAAAACTTCGTCAGGAGCGTCGTCAAGGACTATATCGTTGACGACACGATGCTTCCCGACGAAGAAGAACAGGATATTTCTATTGAAAAGTCTGCCTGAGCGCAGGCTTTTTCTATACTACCAACAAGGAGGAAACTTATTATGAAAGTATGGTTATACGCCAGACTCTCGCGCGACGAAGATGACGAGATGAATTCACTGAATAATCAGCGCCAGATCGTGCGGGAATACGCAGAGAAAATGGGCTACGAAGTTGTCGGCGAATCATTCGACGACAACGTGAGCGGCATGACCTTTGACCGCGACGGCATCCGAAAAATCGCCGAACAGGTGGAAAAGAAAACGATCGACGCGGTACTTGTCAAGGATATGTCTCGTCTTGGCAGACACAAAACCGACACGGCGGTGTTCATTGAATACCTACGGCGCAACGATATTCGTGTGGTTTCCGCGACGGAAAACCTCGACACCAGCCGTCAAAGCGACGATCTGGTTATCAGCTTCAAGGGGCTCATCAACGACTACTACGCGCGTGAGGGCAGCGAAAAGGTGCGGATCGGCATGGACAATATGCTGAAAAAGGGCTTGATCATCACGCCGCCGATGGGTTACTTCAAGGACAAGAACACCAACAAAATCGTTGTGATCGAGGAACAGGCGGCGATCATCCGGCGCATCTTCGACCTCTATCTGTACGGCTACGGCTGCTCCGCAATCGCCCACCTTCTCAATGACAACGGCATCAAATCGCCTGCCTACTATCAGAAAATCATCCACGGCAAGCGGCTCGGCTGGGATAAACCGGAGATCTCGTCACGCTTTATGTGGGATCACTCAAGCGTCAAACGGATCTTGTGCAACAAATTTTATATCGGCACGGTGGTCTGCCACAAGACCTACAACAACAAAATCACGCATATCCGCAAGGATATCCCGAAAGAAGAACAGTATGTTCACGAAAATCTTGTCACGCCGATCATCTCAAAGGAAAAGTTTGAGCAGGTGCAGCGGCTGATAGAGCAGAAGAAAAAGATGAACGTCCGCGCCGGTTATAACAAGCCCTATCACCGCTACGCCGGACTGTTGGAGTGCGGCGACTGCGGTTCGTCGTTCAGCGCCGTCAATCGAAA
The DNA here is from genome assembly GCF_018918205.1 of Lachnoclostridium sp. MSJ-17. Classification (GTDB taxonomy): domain Bacteria; phylum Bacillota; class Clostridia; order Oscillospirales; family Acutalibacteraceae; genus Ruminococcoides. Next base: position 4,272 of record NZ_JAHLQB010000089.1, read on the forward strand.
GTGGAACGGCGAGGTTCGGGTAGAATACGTCTGCAACGGCTACCACCGCTACGGCAAGGATAATTGCAGCTCGCACCGCATACACGAGGAAGAGCTCGATGAGATCATCTACGGCGAAATCAAGAACGTCCGCGAGCAAGCCGAGCGTATCTATGAGAATATCGACGGCGAGGTGCGCAAGTGGTTGAAAAAGAAAAGCACCGTTACCGGCAAGCTCCGTCAGCTCAACAATGCGCTTGAACAGCGCAAATCCGATCAAAAGGAGATTTTGCTCGAACGTATCCGCGACAGGGAGCACGCAAAAATCTACGATGAAATGCTCGCCGCCTGCGAGAGCGACATTGAAAAGCTCCAACAGGAAATCAACGAGCTGGAAAACTACAGCGAGACCATCAAAAAACGAAAGTCGGAAATGAAGCGCACCATCGACCTGATCGAAGAGATCATCAAGGAAGGTGAGATCAGCGACGTCAATCTAAGGATGCTCGTCGAGAAGATCATTATCTACGATACAAGCGAAGGCCTGCGGATCGAGGTCAGACTCAACGCCGACTTCACCGAGCACATGATCATCTTTAACAAGGACGGCGAAAAGCAAGCCGACATAAAGGTACTGGAAAAAGGCAACTATCCGCTCGCTATGCGGAGAAGAATGAGGTTTAAGGAGTAAAGAAAACGGCAGGGAGATAGCGGTTAAACTATCTGCTTTAGGTTTGTATAAAAGAAACAAGGCACCCTAATCGGGTACCTTGTTTCTATGGTGCAGGTAACATACCTTAATTATTCCGAAACTGCCTACCTCGCTTGCTGTGGTGTGTGCATAGCTATAACATTGCGTAACTCTCTCGCGGAAATCAGTCCGCCGGACTGTTTTCTAATCGCTCGCCTTCAAGTCCTGTTACCTGCTTGCTTGTTGTAAAACTTAATCAGGGAGTATTCTTGTAGAATACTCCCTGATTCAGTGGTACGAGTGTTCATAACGGACTTATGAAAAATTCAGGTTTTATCGGCAGTTACACACATTTCTCGCTCGCACATTTGTGATTTATTCAATTTCTTCCTATAATGTGAATGTAAATTTAAGTCAAGGAGGAAATGACTATGAGAAATCCCAAATACCACATTTACCTAACGCCCGATGAGCGGCGCACGGTTATCAACAGCCTGATTGATTTGAGAAATGATCTCATTTCACGAGGCAAGTACACCGATGTCATTGACGAGCTGTTAATCAAGCTCACGAAAGCCAAAGTCAAGAAAATAAAGGTCAAGGAGGTATGAATTATGGCGACAAAGATTACATACACACAGCAGGGAGATTATTTACTGCCTGATTTGAAGCTACCCGAACAGCCGAAGGTTGAAATCGGGATTTGGGGCAAACGGCATTTGAGATACCTTGAAAAACATCATCCTATAATTTATACTAACCTTCTGACGAGCTGTAAGCTCACCGCCTACCTCGCCGATATTGACGAACAGGCAGAGGATATGTTCTTTCGGTTAGTAAATCAACTTGCAAAACAAGAAGGTGTCAACGAAAAGCTCAAAGCAGATAACCAGATGCTGTGGGTAGCTCGAATGAATAACATTCGCAATCGTGCAGAAGAAATAGTTTATCAAGAGATGATTTACAAATTTTGAAATAACGGCTGATGCAGTCACGATGCTGCATCAGCCGTTACATAGTCTAAAGGAACTTTACAAATTAATAAATAAAATGGCATCATAGCTCGATAGCGACTTAGTCAACCTTTTCATTTGATACTATTTCCATAAAGTCATCGTAAGTAATACATTGAATACCTAACTCCTCACAAATATTAGGTAATTGAGCTGAATGTGGTTTGTGTTTCTCTTCGGTAACAACAATTCCGCTTAATGCCTTTGCTTTCGCTGCAATGTAAGGATCTGCGGAAGGTCGGTTATTTATAATGTTCTTTGTATGGATACTTTCCCTCATTTTGGGTTTCTGAAATAAAACTCGTATTATTTGGGATTCTTCATTTGTCGGTGCAAGAAACATTTTTTTATTGGCTTTCAGCCATTGCATATTATCATTTTTATCGTCATAACGAGCACTTAACTCGTTATAGCATTCATCAACTGATTGATATATTCCTTTTTGAATTCCGTTTTCAAATGCTTGCCACACTTGTTTAAAATAGACTCCTTTTTTCGGAAAATGATCAAGGAGTTTCCGGAAAATATTAGTGTCAAGTATGTATACCATCATTTATTCCCCCTAAAATATGCAGCTTCTAATTGGGGAAGATGATCCACCTTGCTGTTTAACATTTCGCTTGCACGGAAACTGTCTATTTTACCGGAATATAGCTGCTTGAATACATCACCGGTGTATGAAGATCCTAAATAAGCGAGTTTGGTAAAATAATAATTACCTCCAGATGAGTTCTCACCGTTTTTCTTTTTTTTATTTCTAATTGCATCACCGTAGAAGGTTTCTTTTAGTGATTCATATTCTTTAGGAGTGATGATTTTCAGTGTCCATAGTTTATACATTATCGCTTCTTTGCTAACAGAATAAAGAGTAGCTAATTCAGCTATTCTGTGATCATCAATTTCCTTTTTAGATAGTTCAAATTTGAAATCGTCGGTGGGAACTAAGAATTCATTAGCAAATGTATCGCAGTTTTTTTCTGTTTTGGATTGAGATATATCCAGATACTTATAATAGTCATCTCGGATTATTTCAGCACCACTGGTGTTAGATACCAAATGATAGAACTCGTGGAACAACGTAAAAATCTGTCGTGCAAAAGACATAGAGTTGTTGATGAGGATCACAGGAAATAAATCATCATTGATACATAGCCCCGATACATTGTTATCTTTGAAAGAATCCTTAAAAACATAGATTCCTAATTCGTAGAGTTTTTCTCTATATATTTCAAAAACAACCTTAGTGTTTTTTCTTCCTTTTTGAGCATTGATCGGAAACCCCATAATATTGCGCAAGTAGTTGCACAACTGCTTAGTTTCAGTTGGGATTATTGTTCGATTCGTAAAAATACAATTTGATGTTTCATACAGTTCCAGCAGATTTAGCTGGTACGCTTTTGCTTTTTCAAGTTGTACCATCACATTTTTGCTGAATCCATCAACTACTGTATCCGGTAATGTGCGTAAATCGCCCTTGATAGGAGGAATGTCCGGAGGTTCAGAAAAGAAGAAAACAGCTGATGGCTTACGAAATACGTCGCTAATCTTTTTAAGTTTTGCATATGTAGGAAATTCAGCTCCGGATTCCCAAGCGGAATACTTTTCACCACTAACTCCGATAGAACGGGCTGCTTCTTCCTCAGACATATTATAAAACTCTCTTGCCCAACGTATTATATTGCCGTTTACGCCGCTTAGTTGTTCAGCCAATTATCTCACCTCATTTCATATTGTTTTAAAGGACATTATTTAGTCGACTTTTATACGATATGTTTTTGCATAGTATAGACCAAACTTTTTTATTCTAAGGCTAATCCACAGTGGAATAGTTCGTTAATTGATCTTTGAATCTCTATATCGCTTAGACCATAATTTTTTAACTGCATTGCGTATACAACATATTCCAGAAACATTAAATCCAACAATGACAATCCTATAAAATCTTTATCTAAATCGCCGTGAGCAAAGTGATTGCGTTGATCTGAAAGTCTTTGTCCCATTTCCGAATAATTTAATTCTTCCCCATTTATTTGATAAAGATGATTACCAAAAATATCTATAATGCTTGAATAGTCTTTTCCGATTTGAATAATCTCTGTTTGCAGAGAAGTAGATTTAATAAGCCTTTTTAGAAACTTACATATTTTTTTCCTCTTTCCACTGACTTTATCAATCAACTTCTGAATTTCATTTGAAACATCTTTCTCAGCATCAATTGTTGCTTTGGATTTAGTACAACCATCAGGATACTGCCTAGAGAATTCCCATTCAAACGCCGCTGTAATCATTACAAACCGAGCTGCGTTTATGTGATGCCCGGATTCAAAGGTTTCAGGTAAATGGCGCAAATAAATGCTGTCGGAAGCAATATCGGAAAGAATGTCACCTTCTTTGCCTGCGATATGTATTTGCTTTATGTAACGTCCTTTTTGCAAAGGCGTTTCTTCTGATTCTTCAGCCCTATCAAAAATATACATTTTTGCAAATTTTTTGTATTTGCCATCATCCTCGGAAGTCGAAAGTTCAATTTTTGTAATAAAAATATTATTTCGATAGCATAAAAACCTGATAAAATCTCTTGCTATTTGCCATAATCTGAGAATAAAACTATAGTCATTCGTTGCGTCAAATTCAAAAAACATAACTGATTCCAAAGTCAGTGGTGGATTATCTATCTTGAATGATATTGTTCTCGATATTCCAAAATACATCTGTACTTCTTTTTCATCAACAATAAACTTTTGTTTATCTGTAGTTGTTAAATCAAAGTTTTGTGTATTAAAATATGCAACGCCTTCTTTTGCAAACTCGTTTGGGATTTTTATGGTAAATGCTTTATTAATAGGGTGGATATAGTTCATTTCAGGGCAGGAAAAAGTAACACGATTGAATTTATCGTCATTAGATTTGCAAACAATAAATGATTCAATTTCAATAATTACAACAGTATTATTAAAACTCAGCGTGCTCCCTTGTGCTGGAAGGAAAACAATTCGCTGATTAGTTTCATTACAATGCGATGTTAAATATCTTTCATCAACCGGCATAGGATCAGCAAATGTATATGCACCATTGCCAATTGATTTCATTTTCCATTGCCATTCAATTTCTGATTCTTTATCTGCGGGAGGTATTAACCGCAATTCAGTACCGGTAAACACAAATGTAAAGTCAATATCTCTATACTTTAGTTTTCCGGTATAAGTAGTGTTGCAACCAAAGCTCATAGTATTTATTTAATTTTCCTTTCGCATATTGGCAGGATTTCGTCGAGTTTTTGGACGATGCGTTTTTGTTCGGCGAGGGGTGGGAGGGGAACAACAAGAGAGTGAAGTCGTTTGGAGGAAAGCCCCTGCAGCCCTATCCCAACTCCGTTTATTTTGCCCGTGTGTTTATATAGCCACATACCATAATAATAGAACCTTACACAAATAAAATTACCGTATGAGCGTAATCGGTGTATATGGTTTTGTATCAGCATTTCATTTTCAAAAGGCCAAATTGCAGAACGACCTATATCGCCACCCTCACAAATTAGTAAATCGCCTTTTTTTACTGTACATTTGTCTATTTCGCTTTCCTTGAAATACATCTTTTTTAAATCCCTTAATACAAAATGATCCCAATATAAGTTTGATGTAGTAATGTATTCCAATAGCTGTCCGTTTTGATCACTCGTTTTAAGGGCTTTGCCTGTATTATGCTCAAAAAGCTCTCCTAAATGAACCCACTTCCAATTCGCCGGAATATCAAACGGGATTTCGTCGTCGGAGATTTCGGGGAGTGGCTTTTGTTTCTTGATTTTGCCCTCTTTGATCAGTTTTTGCTTTTCTTCCTGTATCTGTTGATAGAGCTCTTCGGCGGTGCCGTCCTCGGGGAGTTGTTCGGTCAGTTTGCCTTGGATTGCGGCGTCAATCAGCTTGCTTTTCAGAGTAGTAAGGTTATCACTAAGTTGCATTTGAAGTTCAGAAATTGAATATATTGCTGTGAAGTTTTCACTTTCGGAATAGTCTTTATCTACTAATAATCCAAAACGATTATTAATAACTTTGATTGAGTACAAAATATTCTTTGCTTCTTCCTGCATTTCGTCGAGGATTTCCGCAACGGTGCGGTCATCTTCTTCGGTGAAGTCGATCCACTTGAAGTTCAGATCTTCACGCTTTGACACTTCTTCTGCTGTGAATCTGCGCCATCTGCCGTTGGGGTCGGTTTGTGCGTCATAGGTTTCTTTGCGGTCATCCATATGACCAACGCAATAGCAATCCACAAAATCCTGTAAGTGTTCTCTTGTCATAGGCTTTGTCGCCAGTGTATGCTTTACGCCTGTGCGGTAATCATATACCCAAATATCCTTTGTCGGTTCGCCCTTTTCAAAAAAGAGCACATTAGTCTTGACGCCGTTCGCATAGAAGATACCTGTGGGCAGACGAAGGATCGTATGCAGGTTATAATCCTTGAGCAGCTTTTCACGGACTTTTGCCGTAGAACCGCCATCGGTCAGAACGCTGTCGGGCATAACTACGCCGACGCGTCCGCCTGTTTTGACGATAGACATAATATGCTGTAAAAAGTTGACCTGATTATCCGAGGTTTTAATAAATTCCGGTCTGTTAGAGGATACGTCAACGCTGCCTTGCGGACGGGTACCGAAAGGCGGATTTGTCAGAACTACCTGATACATTTTGTCCGAAGTGTCGATCAGCGAATCCTGATAGACGATCGGACTTTTCTTAACGCCGATATCGTGCAGATACAAATTCATAGAAGCAAGGGTGACAACCAAATCGGTGTTGTCCGCTCCGTACAGCGCATTGTTTTTCAGAAATTTTTGCTTTTCAACATCCTTGCTCTGGGGCTTCATATGTTCATAAGCCGCAAGGAGAAAGCCTGCCGTTCCGCAGCAGGGATCGGCAACCGTTTCGGTGATCTTGGGATCGACAACATCCACAATAGCGGAAATCAATGCTCTCGGTGTAAAGTACTGACCTGCGCCGCTTTTTTTATCCTGTCCGTTCTTTTCGAGGATTTTTTCATAGATCGCGCCTTTAAGGTCGCCTTCCATCATATACCAGTTGTCCTCATCAACCATATCAATGACCTTTTTGAGCATAACGGGACGGTACAGCTTGTTGGTAGCCTTTGTAAAGATCGTACCGATCAAGCCGTCGCATTTGGAAAGCTCTTTTAAAATCTCCTCATATTTTTCAACGAGGTCGTCGCCGCTTAACGAGCTTAAATCCTTCCACTTGCAGCCTTCGGGAAGATAGCTTTTTAGTCCCATCGACTCCTTTTCATCGTCCATTTTCAAGAACAGGATATAGGTCAGCTGCGTGATATAATCCGTGAAGCCGACGCCTGCCGCCGACAGTACATTCGCTATATTCCATACCTTTGATAGCAAGGCGGATTCGGTCTTTTGTGTGGTTGCCATTCTTTACACCTCTTATGCTGCTCTCAGTAAAAACCTTGACATAGTTTGTATCTCGTCGTTGAAAACAGGAGCAGTAAAACTTGTTATACCTCTGCGCCAGAGGTCTGTGTCGATTTCATTTAGTTCCATTGCGGTGATTGCGCCGTCGTTGATCACGAACTCCGCAATTTGCCGCATAATTTCTATTTGGTCGTTTGATAAGGTACGCTGCGCCTGACCGCAGTACAGGTTGAAGCGCTGCGTGTAGCCCTTGATCAATGCGGTGAGCTTTTGGTTTTTATGATAAGCAAAACGCACGATCTGAATGAGATTTGTCAGCGCATTAAAGTTAGCCTTCATATCCAATTCATCTACATTGCCGAATTCGTCAATCACTTTGTAATTGCGCCATATTTGATATGGGCTGTACTGTCGGCTTTCCGAAAGTAAACTGTCACGCAATTCAACAAGCATACTGTGAGTGATCACAACATCCTCGGAATTGTAGATAATGCGCAAAGCCTCAATGCTGTCTTTATTGTCATTAAGATACTGTTCAAAATTATCAATGAAGGACTGTGCGGTTTCCTTGGAAAATCCTGCGTAAATAAGCTTATCAGGATCATCTTCGGTCGTTACAAAATAACCGCGCTGCATTTCCAACAGCTTGCGCCGCGCTGGAATGTTGCCGATTAACTCAATAATCAAATCCATTCGCTCGGTATTGTCGTTTGACGGGCTTATGTACGGAGGAAGGAGCTCCTTGTCATAAGCTTCCTGAATACGAAATGCGATCGTTTTGGGAGAAAAACCGAAGGTGTTATTAAAATAGTCAAGATGTTTGCCGAAAAGGACATTGTTCTCGTAGCGGCGATTGATCGTTGAGCAGTAGTCCCGCAGCAGCCAGAGATTTTCATCGCTGACTTCGTTGTGGGCAAGGTGCTCCAACAGCTTGTCCAGCGGAAAAATCTTTTTGTCATTGCCGTGACCGATTACGGGCTGAGGGATTACCTTATCTGACTCTGTTACACCCACTGCGTCAACAATGTAGTAGCATTCCTTTGTGACTGCATTCGGAGTGACTTCTTTCAGCTTATCGTCGACGATTACACGGCATCCGCGTCCTTTCATCTGTGTATAAAGAGTGTCCGAACGGACGTCTTTCATAAACAGGACAACTTCAAGCGGTTTTACGTCTGTGCCGGTCGCTACCAGTGTAACAGTAACGGCGATTCGGAAGTCCTTTTCTGTTCTTAGGTCACGAATCAGACCGTTAGAATCTTCTGCGGTATATGTAATTTTCTGCACGAAATGTTCGGGAACTTTGCCGTTCTCAAATTCTTCCGCAAATACTTCTTCTGCGATTTCTACGATCTGAGTAGCGTGATAATCATCCTTTGCAAAAATCAAGGTCTTTGGAATATACTCCCATTTCTTTTCCCGCTCAGGGTATAAGTCTTCGTATATCGCTTTTTTGTATGCTGTCAGAACTTCCCTGATTTGGTCGGGATTAACTACCGATCTGTCCAGTGCGGTAGAATCATAATCTATTCTGTGATGCGCTTCGTATTCGGTTTCATTGCCTGTTCTGCGGGAGGTTTCAACCACGCGCGTTCCTTCGCCAATTACGCCGCCGTGTTCCGTTTTTTCTGTTTTGATCCTATAGATTCTGGACGGAACATTAACGCCGTCTACAACAGAATCTTCGTATGAATATTCTTCAACCTTATTGTAATTGAAGAACGCATACGCCTCCGGAGTCGGTGTTGCGGTCAATCCGAGAACGTGAGCATCAGAGAAGTAATCAAGAACCGCTCTCCATTTACCGTAAATCGAGCGGTGACATTCATCTACAATAATGAGTTGAAAATAATCGGAGGGAAGGAAAAGGCTATCACCAAGCTGTATTGTTTTGGATTCCTCTGCTTCTTCTTTTACAGCATTTTTCTCATCTTCGGCATCTTCGCTGTCGTCGTCGGTGAGCTGTTTACCGGTGAGAACCGCAAAAAGCTTTTGAATCGTGGAAATTACGATATCTGCTTTTATATCAGAATCTTTTCTCAACCTTTCGATCGTATATAAAGAGCTCATCTCTTCTTGATTTTCAGTACGATTGAAGGTGCAGAATTCTGTTTTAGCCTGCTTTGCAAGATTGTTTCTATCCGCCAAGAAGAGTACTCTTTTGGAGTTAGTATAGTTTAAAAGACGATATGTCGCTAAACAAGCAAGATATGTTTTACCGGAACCGGTCGCAAGAATCGCAAGGCTTTTCTTATCACCATTTTTGATGGATTCTTCAAACTTCATCTCTGCACGATACTGGCAATCACGCAACCCGCGCTTGTCCAAACGTGGCAGAGCACCGTATTCCGATACCTGACCGATAAGCTTCAACATCTTTTTCGGAGAGTGCATTTCACTCAGCTCAATGTAGTCACTGTCCGGTTGAAGCATATTCTTAAAGTAAATCTTATTGCCGTTTGCAAGGTATACCAAAGGAATTTGATTCGGGAACCATACGCCGTACCAGTCCTGTGGGTTACAAGCATAATCCTCCGCCTGAATTTGCACGTCACCGCCGAGAGGGTTTTCTTCACGCTTTGCTTCGACAACAGCAATGGCTTTGTCATCAACAAACAGCAGATAATCACTTTCGGTATTGCCTTGCATCAATGCTTCTTTGACAGCGGACGCGCTCCTCGGAACATACTCATCCCGTGATACGATATCCCATCCGGCGTTAGTTAATTGCCTATCTATTTTCACCCTTGCTTTTTCTTCGGGTAACAAATTGCTTTGTGCCACAGGAGCACCTCCCTAAATTCAATTAATCCAATTTATATTATAACACATCCAATATTTTGATACAATATGTTAATAATGATTATTAAATAAGAAATATAGCTTGTTATTATTTTAAGAACGAAATTAAGCAATAAGATTTCATAAAACTCTTGTCTGAATGAAATTTTGGACATCGATAGGTTTTCTGCTATCATACTAAACGTAATCGAGCAGAAGAATTTGTCTACAATGAATTAATATATAAATTCTACGGGCGAAGGTGATTGGTTTCACCTTCGCCCATTTTTTATAGTGACTGTATATATTCAACTAAAGAATCAGCAATTTTCATCGGCGCAGTATTTGGTGAAGTTTGGAATACTTCTCCGTTAGATGATTGCCAAATAATGATCCCATCAATGTTAAGCTGTTCTATTACATATGAGTTTTCCGGTATGTTTTTATTATAGTTCCTTTGAGCTTTAGTTGTTGATACAACATTATAATTTTCTTGAGAACTTATTCCCGTAATCTCACGGCTTCCGATTACCATACACCCGAATTGCTTAATATAGTTACGATAATCATCGGCAAATCTCAAACCGAGTTCCAATTCAGCTTGTTTGATTTCATTTTCATTGGTTTCTTTTCCGTGTATAACACCATTTTTAGAGTTTATAACTTTGATTATATCAGTCATATATTATAAACTTCCTTCCTGAAGCAGTTTTCCTGCTGCCTTCCAAAATTCTTCTCTTGTTTTGGCGAATGCAGCTCTGTCTATTTCAGAGGATTTACCTGCTATATTTAGTATTTGTGAATTACCTTGATGTTGTGATTCGGTTAAAACAGCCAATGTTCCATCAGCTTTTTGTCCTATATGATGTAATTGAAGGGCTTTATTGGTTGCCGGATCAATCGGTGCATTTCCATTAAGCATCCTTTGAAGGTTTGTTATTTCAGTGCCATCAGGCTGTTTGCTCTTAAAATTCAAGAAACCTTTTGAATTCAATGTGTCTTTCGGTAATAAAGCTGTCCTTCCGTTAATCATCCCGGTTGTCAGCTTTGCTTCATTAAAGTATATATTAAATTCTTCCATTGACTTAAATTGTTTAATTAAGTCAAGCGGATATTTCGATTCCTTTTGTATTTGAGCGACTTGATTCATAGTCAAACCGCCAGATGTTGCTCCTTTAAGCGCAATGGCTTCACTTGCTCCACCGGTAAGTGCGCCTGTTATAGCTCCCCACTTTAAACCTTCGCTTCCCGAAAGCATAGCTGCTTTCATAGATTCATCAAAATCTTCCGTTTCTAGTCCGGTTATTACGCCTGCAGCAGTTCCGCCGATAAGAGCAGAAGAAGCAGCGGCAATCGCTCCTGATTTTGCTGACGCTGCAAAAATCGCAGCGGCTGCGGGAGCGCCTGCTCCTTCTGTAGCAACTGTTAATACAACACAAACAAGTATTACTCCTGTTCCGATTGCTACATTCAAAAGAATCTTATCATAAGTATCATCATATGGTTCAAATTTTTCTACCGTTGTTTTACCATCGTCGCCAAGCGTGAAAACATATTTTGTACCTGAAAACTGTTTATCAAGTTCATCCTTGGTATAACCAAAGTAAATATTTGACTTGTTGTTGTATGCAGCTTCTTCTAAATATTCTTTAGATATATATACTGCTTCGACGTTTTCCACAACATATTTTTTTGTATCTATATGGTCAATAACTTCAGCATATACTGCATCTTCCATATATTTTGTAAGTCGCGGATCGCTTAAACCTTCAAACTCTGGAACACTATTGGTTTGGTTATTCTTCAAATCGGCAATAGTTGTTTCTGCTGTAGTTTCGCTTTCCTTTGATTCAACGTGCTCATTCTTTTGCACAGAACAACCTTGCAATACCGAAAGCATAATAAGCAGAGAAAGAATCAGCGCAATAGATTTTTTCATATAACGCATCATATTATTCTACCTCCTGATCTTCTGTGAATGCTTCGATATTGACAAACTTAGGCTTTTTCTTCTTTTTTACTGCAATGATAATAATGACAATTAGAATAATTACAACCAGCGCTGCACCGCCAATGATAAACCACAGAAGATTGTCTATAAAGATATTGCCCTTTGCGGAATCTTCAGTAGCCGCAGTGGGTTGGATGTTTGCCTTATCCACAGGTATGGTTTCTTGGGTTTTTAATAAAATAGCTCCGTTACTTTCAACCTTTGCACCACTTGCAATGTAATCATTGACTTCCTTAACTGACAACCCTGTTGCTGCAACAGCCTTTAATACATCGTTATTGCCAACGTAAATCCTTTTTGTTGTGAGCTGCCCTGTATAGCGGTTGCTTGAAGTAATTGTATAAATACCTTCTTCTGTATATTCTTCACCGTCTTTAGCCGGACGATTAAAGCGTACGTCTTCCGCAAGCCCGTTTGCGCCTTCATTTAGAACTTCTTTTTTTATATTTATATCCAAATAGCGTGAGTTGGCGAAATCGAGATAAAAACCGTTTTCTGTTACCGATGTGTTGCTTAATTCCCCTTTGGTTTTTATATCAAATGGATAAACCATACTGTTGCCGTTTCGGACAGAGAATTTGAAGAATATTTTGTAGTTTGAATATGTAGGGATAATTGATACATCAAAAATCTTGCGTGGATCGTTCTTGATTTCATAGTCAAGCGCTACTTCATAATCGCCTTCCTCGCATAATTCTACTTCTGTATCTGCGTCGGGAGATGCTTTTGCAGCAAGATAATCTTTGTATATAATCGGATCGTCCTTTGCATTGGTATAGTCTGTCTTTCGAATAATCAAAACTCCACGCCCGAAATTTGTTTTTGGAACGCTGAAATATTCATCAGAGCCATTGCTATCCTCTGATATTGATAAGTTTTCATCGTTATTAAGTTTATCAATATTCTGCTTAAGACTGAACCACAGCTGAACCTTATCGCCAACGTTTTTCAAGAAAATAGGGGTATCATCATCACCCTTAACTGTAGAGGTAAAACCATCAACATAGAATCCACCGATTTTCCAGTTGAAATGGACATCTCCTTCTGTGATTTTTTCTTCGCCTTTATAGCCGTTATCCCATCCGGTTTTTACAGATTCACCTAAATAAAAACGATTACCTGAATGATTATCATTTTCTTCTGCCATAGCGCTAATTGTTGTCATAAGCAACACTACTGTAAGAAAAGCAGCAGATAAAAGCTTTATTACCTTTCCTTTACACATAAAACATTCCCCGTTTTTTGTAATAATATAACTAAACTAATATTGATAACCAATTTTACCAACGCCGATTACTCCACGACGTATAATAGTAATGCCGAATTTGTCATATTCAAACGCATCCGGAGTAAAGGCATCAAACTGAAAGCTATCATACTGAAAAGTTTCATAATCGAATTTTTCGTAATCGAAAACATCGATTCCGATTTCATCTAATATTTCCTGCGGTAACTCGTAATTTTGATCCACCAAGCCAAAGAAAGTGCAACCGGAATCAACGCAAAATGACATAAACAGGCTATGCCCTAAATTGTAGGCGAATCCGCCAATTACACCGCCAATAAAGCTGCCGAGCATATATGCCGCCATTGCAAGTGGAGGTATTTCGACAAACCACACACTTGCTGCGATTCCTCCGCCCACCGAAAAGGCTGTTGTTATGTACAATCGAGACATTTCCTCAGCCATTTGTGCTTTATTGATTCTGCCCGTAGCAAGTCTGATTCCGCTTTCCAACGTTCCAATCATCAACACAACAGCCGTAGAAATCATTGACGCATTTGCTCCCATCAACGTAGTTCCCAGCTTGCCGCTTTGACAACAAGCTACAAGCGCAGCTGTAATTGAGCCGTTAATAAATCCTCTTGCAGCAGAACTCAAGCCCTTATATCCCATCTCTGCAAACAGCTTAGGATCTATTTCACCTTCGGAAACGAGCATTGATATTCCGTCAATAATTGTGGGAGCTATTCCTATAACGAAAGAAATAACTGCTGCACTTAACCCGGCTGAAAAGGCTTCGCTCATTATGTCTTTTGCCGTCACCAACTGATTTATATCTAAACCGCATTCTTTTAATAATTCTTGATCGAGGTTTCCTTCTTTTGCTGCTCTTGTTAATCTTTGAGCGTCTTCTCTGCTGAGCGGAATTGATTTATTTCCTTTTTTATCAGACAGAATATCTGTTAATGTTGCTTGTACCTCTCTGTATCGAGCTACTTGATCCAGCTTTCCGTTTGCTTGCGCTACCGCTATTTTTTTATCTAACAGTTTTTGAGCATCTAACAATTGATTGGTGGGAATAAGCTTTGCTTGACCTTGATACATAGACTTATGCATATCTTCTTTCTTGATTTTCCTTTTTCCAAGGAATTCTTCAAGCGATTCATAGCTTTTTCCGGCTTTCTCTGCTTTAGCTTTAAGATGCATATATCGTTCATATGGTGTTTCTGATTGAGCAGCATATGAGCTTTTAGCATCCTTATAATACTTTAAACTGGCTCTGCTTCCGCCAAATTCCACGTCAGCGGAAGCGTATGTGTTTACATCAGGCGCTTTGGCTGTTGCGGCAGAATGATGAACAGCGGAATCAGCGTTAAAAGTTCCAGAATGCCATATTTCAGCTACAAATCCTTGAAGCTTATCAGCAGGCAAATCAGTAGATTGAACTTTTGCCATAATATCATTTGAAATAGATTCAATCTGACTGTTTATTGTATCAATCCAAAGCTGTGACATTTGTCCGCCCAAAGCCGCACCCATATTATCAGAAACAAACTTTAGCCCTTGTTCAAAAGCAATACTCATTACTTAATCTCCATAAATCCAGCAAGTCCGTCTAAATAAAAGCTTAAGACGGCATATCTTAACATCTGGTCGGAAATCAATTTGCTTGCTTCGATTTTAGTGCTGATTTTAAAGAAATCTGTTCCTTCATTTTTTGCTTTTTCTACAGGCGCACCTTTGATTTTTCCAAACAATCCTTTTACGGCTTTAGTACCCTTTCCAAACGCTTCTCCAATACCATCGGTGTGAGTAGCTTTTTTGATAGACTCAGTATCTGCTACGCTATCATCAAAGCATTTTGTTAAATCGATGTATTTCTCATAAAAATCATCATACAAATCTTTATTGCTAAAAAGTGTATTTGATTCAATATATAATACAGCCTTGTTTCCTATTGAGCCGACATATACACCGTATTTAGTCATATCCTTGTCAAACCTAATACTCGGAATAACAGCTTCGGAAGATTTGTTCTTCCCTATGAAGATAAGCTTTGTGTTTGAGCCAAGTTGAGCCTTATTATCATTATATATATCTTCGTTCCAGACGACTGCTTCTACACTTCCGTCTTTAATTCCTACAACAGTATTGTTTTCTACGTCGTCATCCTTAAGTGTAATAAGCGACGATAACAATTCAGCATATACAGATTCCTTTTCACCTGTAACGATTATCAGTTTTTTTACCATTCCGCCAATCATCATAATCCCTCCTGTGTGTTAAATATCGGAAATATCTATTTCCTATATTATAACATACACGGGAAAAATATCAATTAAATTGACACAAAAAAACGAGTGCTTTAGCAGCAAAGTCCCATATATAGGACAGCTGATTTGTTAAAATTATAATAGGAGAAATTTTTGAAAAAATTATTTAAGAATTTGGAACAATTTAGGGGTAGAAGCGTCTATATAATATAGAGGCACCTAACCTCGGAAAGGAGATGAATACAAATGCCAATCAAAATCAAACGAAAAAACGGCGATGTTACACGGTATAAGAATGTAGAATATATCCTGCTGTTTTACTTTTTCCCAAAGTCTTTACTTGATCATTGCGGAACGCTGCCGTTTCAGATTTCACGCTATCCCTATGAGCTGTTCACGGATTGGAAGCAAATAGAGCTAATTGAAAGCGATCAATTTGCTCTTTTGATGTATGACGCTTTTCACTATCTTGTATGGGAATATATGGGATTGAATGTAGGTCGGGAGATATATTCGGGCGATCATCCGGCGTGGAAGTTTTCTCACGCACCGTCTTTCTGGATAAAGACAATGCTGGACGAGGGCGTGCTGCCGCCGATTGAGAGCCTTGTTAACGATATTCAGCCCACAACTTTTTTCGGCTTTGTCAGCGACAAATATGTTGATGCTGTTTTGAAGGATATCGTTCCGAAAACAATGGAGCGTTTTGGAATGAACGAGATTCTCGCAGTTGTCAAAGAGCATCAGTGCTTTGAGGATTTCGACTACAGACAGAGCCAACAAAAAACGGATTTTATCAACAGCTATTATCACAAGAAAACCAAGCACCCGATGGTTTCGCTCGAAGCGTTTCAGGAGGATTACAAGAAAAATCACGACGGCGCAGAATGGGATAGGGCGGACGATAGTATTGACTTGGAAGGCGATACAGCAGCTAAGGTTGATGTGGAACGGTTTATGGCAACGCTGTCCGAAGTAGATAGGAAGATATTAGAGCTTCGTGTTGAAGGCTATACATATCAGGAAATAGCGGATAAGGTCGGCTATAAAACTCACAGCGCGGTGAAAAAGCACATTGACAAAATCGGAAGAAAATTCCAAGAACATACAAATACAGACATCGGCTTTGAATAGCACCTACTGATTGTTTTCGGTAGGTGTTATTTTTATGCCCAAAATAACACACTTTATTATTTGAAAACTGCCCCCATTTTTCAGGGCAGTTTTACTATTTCAGGAGGTATTTTTATTATGAAAAGTTATAAAGACAAAATCATCATCGGTATCGACCACGGCTACGGCAACATCAAAACCGCTAATCATTGTTTCAAGACCGGTATAACCACCCACGATAGCGAACCGCTGTTCACAAAGGATATGCTTACCTACAACGGAAAGTATTATCTGATCGGCGAAGGTCACAAGGAGTTTCTGCCCGAAAAGCAGAATGATGAGGATTACTATATTCTCACTCTCGCAGCTATCGCAACCGAACTTGCAGACGAAGGACTGACCGATGCAGACGTGATTATCGCCGCCGGACTTCCGCTCACTTGGACAAGCGGACAGAAAGCGGATTTTGCTGCATATCTGTCAAAGAACAAAGAGGTAGCTTTCACTTTTCGGAATGTAGATTACTCGTGGCAACTGCGAAACACGGCACTATATCCGTGCCGACGCTATCGAACAGGTCGTAATGCTGGAACTACGTCGTTTAGCAAAGTATCTGGAATCTCACGAGGAAGAATTTGCAAAGCTTCTCGCCGAGAAAACTAACGCCGATATGTTGGCGGAGCAGAAAACCTTGGAAACAGAGCTGAATCGAGCAACCGCCCGAAACGAAATGCTCACTTCGCTTTTCGCCAAAACCTACGAGGACAATGTATCCGGCAAGCTAAGTGATGAGATGTATATGGAGCTATCGCATAAATATGAGGTTGAACGCCTTGAACTGAAAACAAAGATTTTTGAGTACAAAGAACGCCTTGCCAAAATCAGCGAAATGGAGCAAAACAAAGATGACTTCCTTAAAGCTGTCAGAAAGTTTATGGAGATGGATTCACTGACAGCACCAATGCTCAGAGAGCTTATCGACCACATTGATGTGTACGAAAAAGAAGGTGGCAAAAAGAACTACACTCAACGCATTGTGATCTATTATCGCTTTGTCGGCTACTTAGAGCTGCCGTCATCAGAGGACAAAAACTACAAAGCCAACACCCGAAAAGGCGTAGACGTGGAGTATATTCCAACAGCAAAATCAGCATAAGAGAAAAGGTGAGCAGGCACAAAAACCTGCTCACCGCACACAAACCGGATGAAATTGAATAAAAGAATGAGTGTCCATAACATAAATCCGTTATGAACACTCATACTGGTGCAGGTAACAGGACTTGAACCTGCATGAAATTGCTTTCACATGGACCTGAACCATGCGCGTCTGCCAATTCCGCCATACCTGCGAGTATAAAATTTTTGTGGTGTTAGAGTGGAAATAGACGGGATTTTCAGTTACACCGAAGGGGTGTCATCTGAACCTTGCGCGCCTGCCAATTCCGCCATATCCGCGAGTGGAAAATGGAAAAAAGTATATCCAGGTAACTGTGGAATTCTGCAAGTTCGTCGAGGGACTATCGACTGATGATAACTGCTTACGCAATCTCTTTTTGCTGCTCCAGATAATCAATCAACGCTTCGAAGGCGTCGGCGAATTTCACTTTTATTGTTATTCTTCCTCCCTCGTGGATGAGGATTTTGTCGATCAGCTCTACCAATATTGGACGAGTCAATTCGTTGATATTGCGGTACTTCATGAAATGCGTGGCGAAGGTGTTGAGGGTTTCGCCCTCGCCGTTAAGCTGTGCCTGTGTTTCTTCCAGATTGGCGATCATTGCGTCGAGCTTTTCGAGTTTTTCGTTGAGGTTGGAGCGGATCCGCTGATACTCCTCCTGCGTGATTTCTCCGTTTTTCCAGTCGGGATACAAATCGGCGGAGGCTTTGAGACATTTTTCGCGCTCTTTTTTCTGCGTTTCCAGTGTGCGCGTGATGTAGTCGCTCTCCTGGCATCGGCTGCTGTGTTTTACCTGCTCTAACAGTTCATCGTAATCCAGCACGACGTCGATCATCGTTTGGATGGTCGTCAGAACCGCCAGCTCCAGTTTATCGATGCGTATTGTGTGGTTGGTGCAGGCGTTGGGGCTTTTCTTTTGCTTGGTGGCGCATTTGTAGTAGCGGTAGGTCTTGCCGTTCTGCTTGTTTACTTTCTTGTGCATCGCCTTTCCGCAGTCGGCGCAGAACACGAAGCCCGCGAATAAATCCGCCTTGCGGTCGGCTTTACAGCTGTGAATGTGCCGCTGAAACAGCGACTGCGCCTTATCAAAGGTCTCCTTGTCGATGATCGGCTCGTGAGTGTTTTCGACGATGATCCACTCGTCCTTCGGCACTGCGCGGCATTCATGCACCTTATAATTTACCGTGCGGTTGACGCCCTGCACCATATTGCCGATGTACATTTGATTTTGCAGGATACGCCGCACGGTTCTGTCGCTCCACAAGCCGTCGTTGTCGGTGCGGCTCGTGAAATTGAAGCCGTTTTGCTGCTTATAAAGCGTCGGGTTGGGGATTCCCATTCCGTTAAGTTCTTTGACGATGCCGATAATACTGCTGCCGCTGATATAATCCTGATAAATCATGCGGACGACAGGCGCGGCGTTCTCATCAATTATCAGCTTATGGTAATCCTCGGGGTCTTTCCTGTAGCCGTAGGAGGCGAACGCGCCGATAAATTTCCCCTGTCTGCGGTGATTGTTCAGCGTGCCGCGGATATTGACCGAGGTGGAAGCGGCGTAGCTCTCGTTAATGACGTTTGTCACGCCGATGGAAATGCACCGCGTGGCGGCGTTCATGCCGTCGCCGGCGGTGTCGATGCCGTTGTTGAGGGCGATAAAGCGAACGCCGAGCCGTGCAAACTGATTATCGATCAAATCTCCGCTGATCGTGTAGTTTCTGCCGAGACGCGCCAAATCCTTGACGATGACGCAGTTGATTCTTTTGAGTCGGATATCCTGCATGAGCCTTGTCCAGCCCGGCCGGTCAAAATCCGTTCCCGAATAGCCGTCGTCTACATAGGTATCGACATGGGCGATATCAGGGTGCAGCTTGAGATATTCCTTCAAAATCTCGCGCTGATTGGCAATGGACGCGCTCTCGGTTTTATTTTTGTCCATGTCCTCTTTTGAAAGACGAATGTAAAGGGCAGCCTGCCATGTTTTTAAAGCCTGATTTGGCTGTCCATAATAGTCTTGATACTTTTGCATAAAAAACAGTCTCCGATTTTGTTACATTATCCTGCGCGGATTAAGCTTGCGAATGATTCGACGAAGCTTTTACTACCCTCATATTCGACTTTGACAACAGTCTCTCCTACCTTGAATAAATACGGGTTGCCTGCAAGCTTTATAAATGAACTCGTTTTATCTGTTATCCGTTGATTCGTGTTGATGTTCAGATTAATTAAATCTGTCAGCCTGTCCGGTTCACAAGCTGAAATATCTGCGTTTTGAAGCTTCCGTAATTCATTTCTGTCGAGCATGCCGGCACCTCCTGTTCACTAGTAATTGTTGGCAAATAAGCAGAATATTATTCTTTATCCTGAATCCGTGAAACTCAAGCAAGCCTAAAACGGGTTACAAGACCCAGATAAGCGCTCGCCCACGCATTGCTCCTACTGACTGACAGAATCAATTGCCGCGCATGTTTGGTAACGTGT
>NZ_JAHLQB010000003.1 GCF_018918205.1 Lachnoclostridium sp. MSJ-17
TTTGTCTGAACGCCGATAGGCGCCTTACCGAAAAGATTTGGAACACCGCCCGACGCTCTTGACGATAATGCCATTATCAACACGACTGCCGATATGACCAGTATCAGAATTACGAGAACATCGATAATCACATGAAATATTTTCTTTGCTTTTTGATTCATTGCGGGGTTTCCTCATTTCGGTTTATTTTGAGAGCCGCCTGTGCTGTCAGGCAGGCTTCTCTCGGTTCCCCGAGCCGGTTTATCCGGCTCGGGGAAGTAAATTATTTAAGATAAGATAGAATAATTATAATCAATAAGATTAAATTACATATCTGTAGCAGTGAAGCTAATAGCTACTTTGATAGACTTGTCAACGTTACTATCTTTACAATCAGAATCCGTGCCCTCAAACCAAACAACCAGATCATAATACTCGATAGTTCCAGCATTGTCAGTCTTTAAGTGAGTTGCATCTGTTGTCGCAGTGCCGCTTGCTACTGTGGCAACGCCTGTAGCTGTGCCTGAAGCATTAATCGGCTTATTTGTTGTGGCTGTTAATGCTGTATCTGAATAAGTACTCAGAACTGTTGTACCTTTGCAAAGAGCTACACGAGCGTAGTTTGTAGCGTCTGTTGTATCGCCGGCAGAAATTGTAACTGTTGCGGAAAGTGTGTGCGGTGTGTAAGTATTATCACTATTCTGAGCAGAGCGAACACCAACACGATATACTCTGAAGTAAGTGGAATTAGCGTCTGTGCTTACACCTTCACTACCTGAAGTTGAAACAGCGGCAGGAACAGAGCCAGCGCTCTTATATGTTCCGGAATATGTGCCGTCAGAATTCGTTACGTCGCCATTAGGAATCATGCCTGTGACATCTTTGTCTGAAATCCACGATACAGGCTGGAGCGCTAACTCAGCAACGGTGTAACGCTTTGTTGCTGAGGTAACTGTTGCGCCGTTATCGATTGTGATTTCGATACCTTTTTTAGCTGTAGCCGAAACCTTCATCGTGTCAGCTGTAACTGTCTTCTGAACTGTGAACCATGCGAATGTTGCGGAGCCTAAAGCTACGAGAGCAACAAGAAGCATAGCGATTGAAGATAACAATATCTTCTTTCTTGATTTTGTCATAAAGAGTCCTCCTTAAAATGTGTGCCGATTTTCGGCATTTTGATTATTTATCGCAGTTCCGAAAGCGTTCAGCAACCGCATCCGGAACCTATTGATACGAATTTAACCTTTGACTTCGGGTACAACGTCGAATACGATCTGCGACCTGATGAAGCCGCCGCGGATAGCATCAACGCACTCGGGGTCGTTACCCTCTACCCAGATGACTACCGTGAACTTGTCAACGCCGCCTGCCTTGAGGTCTGTCGCCTGATCCGCGAACACCGTCGCGTCGTCGACAAACGCCGTCGCGTCCGGTTCCGCCTGTGAACGGTCTCCGAAGGTGCCCTTGGCGAAAACCCTCTCGTCGCCGTTCTTGTAGATCATGATACGAACCGCTTCGTCAGCCGACTTCGACGCGCCCGTTACGGTCATTGTTGTGTTGTATTCCAGATCTTTGTCGCCGGTATTCTTGAGATAGAAGGTGTAGGCGAGATAATTTTCTCCGCTGTGCTGTCCGTCTTTTTCGTCGTTCAGCCCCTGAGGAAGCCAATCCTTGGTGATGTTGGTGACGTTCTCAACAAGACCGCCGTTGAGCTTTACTCCTACGCCGTCCTCAAAATCCGCGCTCTCGCAGAGCATGATCGTCTTTCCGTCGTACAGATCGCCGATCGAAATCGTAAGGTCGCCCCACTGTGTCAGAAGCATGGAAACAAGATACAGAACCAGCAGTATGCCGAGCAGCGAACTGAGTATTATTGCGTAGAGCTTTTTGCGTTTTTTCGCGTCCGCAATAGCCTTCGCGCTCTCCTGCGAGTGAAAATGCTTATATACGGAAGAATTTTTATCCTTCGCCGCGCTTATCTCGTGCTTTTGTCCGAGCTGCGCAACCTCCTCCGGGGTGGCAGGATTCGCGGCGTTTTTCTTTTTTCCTAATGGCAAGCTTCTCAACTCCTCCGTCGTTTGTTTGAGTTTATTATCAGGCTATCGGGTTGCCGTTCGCGTCGCATGCCACGAACGAGAGCTGCGCCGAAAGCTCCGCGCCCTGTACGTCGTTGTCGCACTCGGGATCCTCGCCCTCCATCCAGATGCATACCGTGACCTGCTTGGGTGTGAGAGCGTCGAGGTGGAACAGACGGTTGGATTCGCTGTAAACCATCGTGCCGCCCGGCAAGTCAAAGGTCGGAAGCGAGGTCGACTGACCTGCCTTGTTCGGCTCCCATGTAACGTTGCCGTTGTCGCTGTTGAAGCCTATGCGGATCGCCCTGATTATGTCGCTCTGCGGAGAAGGCGAGGTGGTCGAAACCTTCGTTCCGTCAACGCCGCGTGTGCCGTCATTCGCCACGCCCTCGGTGGTGAGGTGAACGTACATATCGGTAGTGCCGATGAACCAGCACTTGAACTCAAGGTAGGTGCCGCGCTTGTTCTCCTCTACAACCGTTCCGTTCTGGAAGGTGAAGGTGTTGCCGTTCGTGGTGGTAACGGGAGCGATGATCAAATCGCGGAGGTTGGTGTTGTATCTGCCGAGATACGTGTTGATCATATCGTTGGTGATAACGTGTGTGTACTGCTCGATATCCGAGCCGTGGTTCTCCATCGAGACCCTCAGATCCTCGCCCGTGCTGATATTCAACTCAAAAAGCTGAACGCCTGCAAAGGTGTTTACGGTAAACCACGCGACGGTCGATGTGGTCATCGAGAGCAGCGTGATGATAGCAATGAACACGATCAGCCTCCTGCGGCTTCTCGAGCTCATTTTTTCATTTGTCAGCTTCTCAGCTGCCTTTTTGAAAACGCCCATTGCAGACACTCCTTCTCATAGTTTTTCACTTATATTGATATTTTACATTTATTTTCCTTAAATTTCAATTATATAAATTTTCTCGACAAATGGTACACTTTTGTATGCATTCACAAAAACATCACATACCTTTTGTGCAGTTTATACCTTATGTTACCGCTCTGTCAGTGGTTTTTTTGGCATAAATTTACGCCGTCCCAAACCTGAGACGGCGTTATGGTGTTTTAATTCTGTTTTTGTACTATCTTGTACTCATCGTAGAGCTGAAAATAGTGGCAGCTCTTGACGTTCTGAGTCAAAAACCGCTCCATTTCGTCCTCGTCGAGGTTTACCGAGCAATAGTCGCCGAACTCCTCGTCGGTGATATAATGTGCGCACTGTTCGCAGCAATCTGCCATTATCTGCCTCCGTATTTGTCGTATTCGACAGCCGTGTAGCCATCGATAAGCTCAAAGACCTCTTCCTCGGTTTCAGCGACGGAATAGAGCTTTCTAGTGTCCTCAGAGAGGAATTTGCCCCGAATAGAACTTTCCATAAGCTCGAGCAAGCCGTCGTAGCAGCCGAGAAGGTTGTAGATGACTATCGGCTTGCTGTGCTGTCCGAGCTGCTTCAAGGTCAGCACCTCAAAAAACTCCTCGAAGGTGCCGATTCCGCCGGCGCAGATGACAAACGCGTCGGAGTTGTCCTCCATATACGCCTTACGCTCGCGCATCGAGTCGGTGAACACAAGCCGGCACTCGTTGAGCAGAACATTCCTGTCCCTGAAAAAATGCGGACAGACGCCCGTCGGAACTCCGCCCTCGGACATGTAGCCTCTGGCGGCGGCGCCCATTATCCCGTACTTTCCCGCGCCGAAAATCATTCCTTCGCCGCGCCTGCAGATCGCCGCTCCGAGTGAATACGCGGCGTCAAGATATCGCTTATCGATCGCCTCGCTCGAGGAACCGAAAACGCAAACGGTACTCAAAACTATCTCTCCTTAGTGATTTTGCCTTAGTAATTTCGTATCAGCGAGACGACCTTGCCGAGCAGCACAACCTCGTCAACGATGATCGGCTCAAAGCTGTCGTTCTCAGGCTGCAGACGGAAGCAGCCGTTTTCCTTGTAAAAACGCTTGACTGTCGCGCTGTCCTCGACCATGGCGACGACTATTTCTCCGTTCTCCGCGACGGGTGTGCGGTGGACGATGACGATGTCTCCGTCGAGAATGCCGGCGTTTATCATGCTTTCGCCCTGAACCTTGAGCGCGAAAAGCTCTCTGCCGCGCTTGAGCTGCTCGGGTACAGGCACGTAGAACTCAATGTCCTGTATCGCGGTGATGGGAATGCCCGCGGCAACCTTGCCGAGAACCGGCACGCTTGCGCTTTTCTCCTCTCCCGCGATCTGAATGCAGCGGTTAACGCCGTGCTCACGGATAATCAGACCCTTCTCCTCAAGAGCCTTGAGGTGATGATGCACCGTCGAGGTCGAGCTCAGACCTGTATGGTCGCAGATTTCGCGCACCGAGGGAACCCTGCCGCTGTCAGAGCATTCACGGAGGTATTCGAGTATCTTCGATTGACTTTTACTGAGTGTTTTCATAAGCGCACACACCTTTCCGACTATATTGTAACACAGGTTTACGGAAAAATCAAACATTTGTTTTTGCTTTTTTGAAAAAAATTTTTTCAGAGAGGTTTCAGCTTGATTTCACACAGTTTTCAAATTAATATTGTTTAATATAGACGTACTCAAAAGACGGAACCGCAACCGTCGAGTATATTGTTCTACCCTCCTCAATACGTGCCGGCACAGAGGCACGTAATTGTACCCCTCATTTTTTACAGACAGGAAACGCCCGGTTCAAAAAACCGGGCGTTTCTATTTTTTAAAACGAGTCCAAATGTCGGTTTTTAGTCTTACGTCGGATGCCCGGTGGCTGACTTCGGTTTAACGGTAAGGTTGCTGTTCTCTGTCAGTTCGTCAGCAAAACAGCCCGTCACTAACCCCTGACCACTACCTGCTAATTACCCTTACCACGTCACCGAGTCCGTCGGCTATGTCGTACAGCAGCGGCTTTATCTCCTCCGCCGCTTGGTCGAGGTCGGGCACCATTACCGTTTTGCAGCCTGCCGCGTGTGCCGAGCGGATCCCGTTGGGCGAATCCTCGATCGCAATGCATTCCTGCGGCTTAAGTCCGAGCAGACCTGCCGCGTATATGTAGATATCGGGCGCGGGCTTGCCGTGTTCGACCTGCTTAGCGCTCGCCACCGCGTCGAAATATTTTAAAAGACCGACGCGCTCAAGGTACTTTTCCGCGAGCGGCTTTGCGGTCGCAGTTGCAAGCGCGACCTTGATTCCGTTTTCCTTTAAATACGAGAGCAAAAAATCCGCCTGCGGCTTAGCCTCAATCCCGTGCTCCGCGACATAGGCGTTCATCAGCTCTATCCGCTTATTGCGCACCACGTCGTAATCGAAATCCTTGCCGAACCAGCCCTGCAATTTTTCTATCGCGTAGGGACGAGCCATTGAGCGGATACCCAGCGCGTGCTTTTTTTCCATGGGAAAGCCGCACGCCTGTCCCGCCTCGCACCAGAAGCGGACGTAGAGCTTTTCACTGTCCAGTATTACCCCGTCCATGTCGGACAAAACGCCTTTAATCATACTTCTCTCCTTTCACAACCTCTCCCGCGTAAACGCGCGGCAAAGCTGCGACGGCGCGGTGCAGTCCGCGATTTTGCCGCCGGGCTTCCCGGTCCGTCCATGTCGGACAAAACGCCTTTAATCATGACCTTCTCCTTTCGCTTTGATCGTAACATTGACAAGCGCTATTCCCGCCGCTATCAGTATCAGCGAGATCAGAGTTTCTATCCTGAAAACCGGTTCGTCGAGCAGCAGACCCGAGAGAGTCGCGCCGAACACGGGAATCAGCAGAGTGTAGACCGATATCTTGCTCGCCGGGTGGTACTTGAGCAGAGCAGTCCAGACGCTGAACGCCGCCGCGGAGACGAACGAGAGCCAGAGGAGTATCGCTACTCCGCCGAGGCTCGTAAAGTCAAGCCTGCCGCCCCATAAAAGTCCCGTTACCGAAAGCAGACCTCCGCCGGCGAGGAGCTGCCATGAGGTGACGAGCAGCGGATCTCTGCCCGTTGTGACCTTCTTTGAGATCAGATTACCAGCCGCCGCGCAGACCGTCGATACAAATACCATGCAGTCGCCGAAAAACGTGTCGCCCGAAAGACTGCCGCCCTGATTGATAACGAGAACTCCGCCAAAGCCGAGAATACAGCCGAGTATCTTGAGCACCGTCAGCCTGTCCGAACGGAAGAACAGCGGCGCGGCGAGGACGGTCAGAAACGACGCACAGGCGGTGATTATCGAGGTATTCGCGCCGCTCGTGAAGCCCAGACCGATGTAGGAAAAGAAATACTGACCTGCCGTCATCACAAGACCGAGGACGAGTATCGGCATAAGGTCTTGTTTGCGAGGGACGCCCCTGCCGCGCTTCACGGCGATGACAGGCAGTACCATCAGCCCCGCGAGAAAGAACCTGCACCCGGCAAAGAGCAGCATCGCGCCGACGTCGCCGTCAGCTACGCCGAACTCCGAATATCCGAGCTTTATGAACGGAAACGCCGTGCCCCAGAGCAGAGTACAGAGCAGCGAGAGCACAACGGCGGCGGTTTTTGTGCGCAGAAATCCCTTCATATCAGAAGTTGCGCACAATCACGGGCAAACCGTTTGAGCTGAGCATTCCGCGGAACACCTCGACAGCCTCGCCGCTGATGAGATTCTCGTAAACGCCGTCCTCAAACTCCACTCGAACCAAGCCGCCTTCGCCCTTTAGCGGAAATACGCCGAGCATTTTTCTGCCGTCATGCTCTCTGAGCGCGACGAGGGTGTCGTCAGAGGGCGCAGTGACGGAGTATGAACAGTCGGCAAAAATCCGGTCGCGCTTGATATCAGACAGACGCGCGATGTATCTTGTTAAATCTATGCTCTCAGCCGCATTCCACCTGATCGTATCGCGGTCAAAGAGCGACGGCGCGTGTGCGACAGCCTTTTCCTGTCCGTTGTAGATGAGCGTCATGCCCTTCTGGAAAAAGAGGAACGCCGTCCATGCCCTGAGCCTGTTTTCGTCGGGAATCATAAACCTCGCCCGAGGCTGGTCGTGGTTCTCGAGGAAGCGCAGCTTGACGTAGTTGTCCGGGAAGGTGTACTCCTGACGATTGAGCGATTCGACGTAGGCTTCAAGACTGCCGCTGCCGTCAAGGCAGGCTTTCATCGCGCCGTAGACGTCGTAGTCGTACGCCATATCGAACGCCTGAAATATCTCGGAGTCCGAAAGCGCGGTCATACCGCGTCCGCGCAGATATGTGATGAAGCCCGGCTCTACGGACTCGCTGAGCCAGATGCAGCCCTCGCGTACCGTTTCGACCTCCTCGCGCGCCCTGAGCCAGAACTCCAGCGGAATCAGCGGCGCGACGTCGCAGCGGAAGCCGTCGACGATACCTGCCCAGAACTTGAGCGTTTCGATCTGATAGTCCCAGAGGTCGCGGTTGGAGTAGTCGAGGTCGATGATATCCGTCCAGTCGCCGACGCGGTTTCCGAAGCTGCCGTCGGGACGGTGGTAGAACCACTCGGGGTGCTCCTTGCTGAGAACCGAATCGGGCGAGGTGTGGTTATAGACCACGTCGATTATGCACTTCATGCCCTTGCCGTGGATCGCACCGACAAGGCTCTTGAAGTCCGACATACTGCCGAACTCGGGGTTTACCTCACGGTAGTCGCTAATCGCGTAGGGCGAGCCGAGAGTGCCTTTTCGCGCCTGCCTGCCTATCGGGTGGATCGGCATAAACCAGATGATATCCGTGCCGAGGGCTTTTATCTCGTCAAGACGGCCCAGAACCGCGGCGAAGGTGCCTTCGTCGCTGAAATTGCGGACGAATACCTGATACATCACCTGATTTCTCAGTGTTTTTTGTGTTGATACAGCCATTTGTTACACCTCTTTCTTATATCATAGCAACATGCATTTTCTTTCGTGAAACCCCGTAGGGGAGCCCCTTGAGGGCTCCCGGGAACGTGAACAAACATACAAAACGCTTTGATACCTCTATGCGCTGCGCCTAACGATAGGTTCATCGCAGAATAATCATCAAGAAATGAAAAGTAGTTGCCCGTTCCACGGACAGCCACAAGGGCTGTCCCTACAGAATCGATCAAAACATCTCAGAAAAAATAACATGCTGTTGCCGTGTTTCTTATATCTTGTATTATGAAAAATTTGTGCTATAATTTAATACGAAAGGAGAATTTCTATGGAAAAACAAATTATGCGGGGCAAGGTGCCCGTTATAATATGTGCGGCGATCTCGCTGCTTGGATTTCTTGCCTGTATCTCTGTTATTTTCTTCACATCAGGCTTTGGCTCAGCGCAGAACGCGCAGGGTGGCTTCGGCATGATATGGTTTTATTTGCGTTATATAGTATTTCCGGTTCTGCCGTGCCTTATCTTTTCGCTGTATATCTTTTTCTTCCGCGAAACAAAGGCGGGAGTATTCCTTTTGCCGGCGGCCTTCGTGCTTGCGGCAATTCAGAAGGCGATCGCTGCCGTTGTTGTTTTTCAGCAAATTCCCTTCTATACAAACAACGGCTTGGGCAGTATAACTTCCGGCTCTGTTTTTCTGATAGCAAGGTACATTTTATTCATCGCGGCGTGCGGGGTTATCGCTGCCGCCGCGATAAAGGGCTTTCCGTCAAGGCTGCTGCTTATCCCCGCGTCAGCCGTCCTCTTATTCTGTCACACGAACCTGTTGTTCAACTACATCTATCAGCACACCATGTACTCAATTCCGCTTGAGCCTGCCGACATCATCACCTACGTATCGCTGTTCGCTGTATTTATCGGCACACTCGTATACGGCTTGGCAAATATTACGCCGTCGTTTTCAGAAGTGTTCCGCGGTATTAACGAGAAGCAGGTTATCAAAAAGAACCTGCGCGAGCGCAAGGAGCTTGAGGAAGAACTCGACGAGCTGAAATTCCGCCGCGACAACGGCTTTCTTCCGCAGGAGGATTACGCCGAGCTAGCCGCGGAAATAACCGAAAGGCTGAACGAGCTGCAAGAATAATAAAAAAGGCGCTGTGAAGAACCGAAGCGTTTTACTTCGTTCCTCGCAGCGCCATTATTTTATTTCTCTTTTACGACCTCGCGGATAACGTTCGCGATATGCGGCTGAGTGAGCTTGAACTCATCGAGCAGATCCCACGCGGGACCGCTGTGGCCGAACTCGTCCTGAACGCCGATTCGCGTTACCTTGACGGGACACTCCGCTGTAACGACCTCGCAGACCGCGTCCGCAAGACCGCCGACGACGTTATGCTCCTCAACGGTGATGATCCTGCCTGTTTCCTTCGCCGCCTTGACGATGATGTCGCGGTCGATGGGCTTGATCGTGTGAATGTTGATAAGGCGCGCAGAAATGCCCTCTTTCTCGAGCTCCAGAACTGCCTTGCGCGCTTCGTTGACGACAAGACCCGTCGCGATAACGGCAACGTCATTTCCCTCGTGCAGGGTGATGCCCTTGCCGAGCTCAAAGGTGTAATTCTCGGGGTCGTTGAAGCTGTCGATAGCCAGTCTGCCGAGACGGATATAAACGGGGCCGTCGTACTCGATAGCCGCCTTTGTAGCCGCCTTCATCTCCCAGTGATCGGCGGGATTGAGCACTACCATATTCGGGATAGCGCGCATGATTGCGATGTCCTCGATGCACTGGTGCGTCGCGCCGTCCTCGCCGGTGGAAATGCCCGCGTGCGAGCCGGCAATCTTTACGTTAAGGCGCGGATACGCGATAGAGTTGCGGATCTGCTCAAAGGCTCTGCCTGTCGCGAACATAGCGAACGACGCCGCCACCGCGATCTTGCCCGCAGCCGCCATACCTGCCGCTACGCCCATCATGTTGCCCTCCGCAATACCGCAGTCGAAGAAGCGGTCGGGATATGCCTTCTTGAAAACGCCTGTCTTTGTAGCCGCAGCGAGGTCGGCGTCAAAAACGACGATGTCCTTGTTTTTCTCAGCGAGCTCGCAGAGCGCTTCGCCGAAGCTCTCTCTCGTTGCTTTCAATACTGTCTGAGCCATCAGCACTCGCCCTCCAATCTCTTGATTTCCGCCTCAAGCTCGGCGGTTGCCTGCTCGAACTGCTCCTTGTTGGGAGCGGTGCCGTGCCAGCCGACCTGATTTTCCATGAACGAGACGCCCTTGCCCTTTACGGTCGCGGCGAGAATAGCCGTGGGCTTGCCCTTAACGGTTTTCGCCTTGTCGAGAGCGGAAGCGATCTGCTCAAAATCGTGGCCGTCTATCTTAATTACCTCGAAGCCGAAGGATTCGAACTTATTGTCAAGCGGCTCAATGCCTGCTACCTCGTCAACGGTGCCGTCGATCTGCAGACCGTTCTGGTCTACGATAACAACGAGGTTGTCAAGCTTGTGGTGAGAAGCGAACATTGCCGCCTCCCAGACCTGACCTTCCTCGACCTCGCCGTCGCCGAGAAGCGTATAGGTACGATAATCCTTGCCGTCGATCTTCGCGGCAAGAGCCATGCCGCACGCGGCTGAGATTCCCTGTCCGAGAGAGCCTGTGCTCATGTCGATACCGGGAGTTTTTTTCATATCGGGGTGACCTTGAAGCATCGCGCCGATGTGTCTGAGCACCTCAAGCTCTTTCCAGTCAAAATAGCCCTTGAGCGCGAGAGTCGCGTAAAGGCTGGGACAGCAGTGTCCCTTTGAGAGAACAAATCGATCGCGGTCAGCCCAATCGGGATTCGAGGGATCAACGTTCATTTCCTTGAAATACAGGTAGGTGAAGATATCCGCCGCCGAAAGCGAGCCGCCGGGATGTCCCGACTTCGCGTGAAATGTGCCGAGGATCGCGCCTAAGCGTGACTTTGCGGCAAGAATCCGCAGCTGTCTGAGTTCTGAACTATCCATTTATTATAACCATCCTTTCTCAAAAACCCCCATGGTTTTCAATGCAAGCAGCACTGTTTCCGACAAATTACGACGGAATCCCACAATGCGTAACTATAAATATTATACACCATTGCATTGAAAATTCAACAAATAATTAACCAGTTTTTCAAATTGTAATAAAATACCTAATATGCACCTTGAATCTGCGGAAAAATGTGTTATAATTATTGATGTAAAAATCTTCAGGAGAAAACGAATATGCTGCTTACAGCCGACGTTGGAAATACCAACATAAAATTCGGTCTTTTCGAGGGCGACGAGCTCAGATATAAGCTCAGGATCTCGACAGACACCCGCAAGACAAGCGACGAGATCGCCGCTCTGCTCTACACCTTCTTTAAGATACATCAGATAGACAGCAAGGCGATCGACTCGGCGATAATCAGCTCCGTCGTCCCGAAAATCACTCAGCCTCTGCGCGAGGCGATCGAGATTTCCACGGGAGTGCGCAGTCTTGTCGTGGGTCCCGGGCTTAAAACGGGTATCGAGCTGAGGATCGACCGTCCCGAAACCCTCGGCGGCGACATAGTATGCGGCTGCGCCGGCGCGCTGAAAAAATACGGCGGTCCGCTTCTGATGATATTTATGGGCACGGCGACTGTCATCGGCTATGTCGACGGCAGCAACGCCTATCGCGGCGGCTCTATCGCTCCGGGCGTAGGGATTTCACTCGACGCGCTGACAAACAACGGCGCGCTTCTGCCCGCTGTCGACCTCAGAGCACCGAAACGCGCTATCCGCACAAACACCGTCGACTGCATTCGCTCGGGCATTGTGTTCGGCACGGCGTGTATGCTCGACGGAATGCTCGACAAGTTCCTCGAGGAAGCGCAGGAGGACTGCAAGATCATCGCGACAGGCGGTCTCGCTCCTCAGATGATAAAGAACTGCTCTCATGATATTATCTACGACGGAGATATTATTCTGGAGGGTCTCAGGGAGATATATAAGAGGAACAGAGTTAAGAGTTGAGAGTGGAATGAATTTACTGCCAACTGCCAACTACCTACTACTAACTACCAACTAACCCGTACAAACGAGCCTTGGCTCTTTGTAAATAAATTATGCGTTTCACCTGCGTAAATAATTTGGCAGGGAGACAGCAGGAGGTAAAAATGAAAAAACAAAACACAAACAGCAGAACCTTTACGCTTGTGGGTCTGGCTATCCTGACGGCGATCATCATCGTGCTTCAGGTAGTTACAACCTACTTCCCCACAAAGCCCTTCGCCATCACTCTGGCGCTGATCCCGATCGTAATCGGCTCGGCTCTCTACGGCGCAAAGGCAGGCGCGTATCTCGGCGCGGTATTCAGCATTGTCGTGCTCATCATGTGCGCGGCGGGCGCTGACGCAGGCGGCGCAATGGTATTCTACGCGAATCCCGCGATGTGCATCGTTCTCTGTCTGCTCAAGGGCTCGGCTGCAGGCTTCGTGGCGGGTCTTGTGTACAACGCTGTCAGCAAAAAGAACCAGATCCTCGGCGCGGTGCTCGCGGCATTCTGCGCGCCTGTTGTCAACACAGGTATCTTCATCGCGGGTCTGCTGCTCTTCTTCCGCGACGTTCTCGCGCAGTGGGCAGGCGATACAGACATCCTGTTCTTCGCCATCATCGGTCTGACGGGCGTTAACTTCCTCGTCGAGCTCGGCGTGAACATGATTCTCTGCCCCGTTATCGTAAAGGTCGTAAACGCGGTAAGGAAATAATAAAATTCTGAATTCACCCCGGATAAGGAGATGATTGTTTTGAAGGAGCAAATTCTCGCGCTGCTTATTGAGCGCGACGGATATATCTCGGGTCAGGCGCTCGCAGAAGCGCTCGGCGTGTCGCGTCAGGCGGTCTGGAAGGGCATCAACGCCCTGAGAGAAAGCGGCTGCGTGATCGAGTCCGCGCCCAACAAAGGCTACAGGCTCACGTCGCTTCCCGCGTATATCAACGAGGCTGCGATAAGAAAGCACCTCGCCACCTCTGTCATCGGCAAAAACCTGATCGTGCTCGACTCTGTAGGCTCTACAAACGATTATCTCAAGCGGCTCGGTAGCGACGGCTGCGAAAACGGTACCGTCGTCACCACGCGCGAGCAAACAAGCGGCAAGGGCAGACTCGGCAGGGTATGGCAGAGCAAGCGCGACGAGAACCTCGCGTTTTCTATCCTTCTCCGTCCAAAGCTCACGCCCAGAGACGCCATGCCTGTCACACCTCTGGCGGGACTTGCGGTTTGCAAGGCTCTGCGCAAAACGACCGGGCTTGACTGCAAAATCAAATGGCCTAACGACATCATCGTCGGCAAAAAGAAGCTCGTCGGCATACTCACCGAGATGAGCGCGGAGTTCGATGCTGTCGAATACGTCGTAACCGGCATCGGAGTGAACGTCGACCAGATAGAGTTCCCGGAGGAGATCGCGTACAAGGCGACCTCTATTCTGCTCGAAACGGGCAGGCATTACGACAAGAACCGACTTCTTGCGGCTCTGCTTAAACAGATCGAGCGCGAATTCACGCGCAACAATCTCGAGCTCACACCCGAGGCTCTGGACGAATACGTTTCACTCTGCGCCACGCTCGGAAGGAGCGTCACCTTCAAAAAGGGCGAGCGCACCCTGAGCGGAGCGGCTGTCGGAGTTACCTCGGCGGGCGAGCTGAGGGTCATGCTCTCCGACGGCACCGTGAGGACTCTGAATTCGGGCGAGGTCACGGTTCAGGGAATCTATTAATTGAAAATTATTGTTAAACAAAAACGGAAGGGTCCTGCCCTTCCGTTTGCTTTTGCTTATTAAACTTATTTGAATTCCAGCGTCGCGCCGTTGCCGTTCTGAGAGAGAATCGCTGAATTGCTTCCGGTGCGGAAGGTGCAGGTCTTATCCTCGTCCTTGATCGGGTCGCCGTACTTCTTGGTCAGCTCGTCCTTTGCGGTATCATAGCTGAGAGTTGCCGCCGTGATAATGACATTGCTGATAACGTTGCCGCCCTTCTGAACTACGGCGTAGCCTGTGGCTTCCTCGTTGAACAGCTTGCCTTTGATGTCGATCTGGTTGTTGGCTGTGTAGCTTTCCATTCCGATCTGTGTGTTCATCTTTCCGATCCAGCCCTCGCAGACAAGAAGGTCGGAGGCTTCGTAGGTCTTAGCCTGCCCGGCGTTTGCCGCCACAGTCGTGGTCTGTGTCTTATTGCCCTTACCCGTGCAGCTGCAGCCCGTGAAGGTAAGAGCGGAAAAAGCAGACGCTCCGACAAGCAGAATTGCCGCCGCAGTCGCCAAAATATTTTTCTTCATTGGTAAAATCACTCCTTTACCCCTTATCATACCACAATATTATAAATAAAACAAGTATAAAAAATCATTTCACAAAAAAGAGACGGGCAAACGCCGCGTCTCTTTTTAAATTAGTTAAGCTTTGTCGCTGTGTAATATTTGCTCTTTGAATCGAGGTAGGAATTGTTCTTCACAGCGTCGTCAGCGGTCTTTTCGTGCGAGCTTGTGTAGCCCGAATATCCGCCGTAGACGAACTCTCCGTCAAGGAAGTAGCCCTTTGCCTCGAGCTCGAGGGTGCAGTAGTAATTCTGTGTCGCGTTGTGGAGCACAACAACGATATCGTGGTAGTCGGAGTTGTCCTTCCAGCTTACGTAGTACATGTCGCCGACCTCAAGCTTGTCGCCGGTCTTGCAGGACTCGTCGAGCTCGGGGTGATCGAGAATGTACTTCTTGATGCCGTCGGCGTACTTCTTGGCTGTCTTGTCGTCGAGCTTTTCGGGAATAACGACGGTGTATGTGAAGGGCGAGCCGGTGAGGATAATGCCGTAGTCGTCGGCGAGATAGGAGTTGTCGCTGTCGTAGTTTACTGTGACCTTGTCGCCCGCCTTGAAGCCTGTTTCCTTGTCAAACTTGAGGTAAATTCCGGTGAGGTAGCTGCCGTCAGAGCCGTAAACGGCGGGAGCGTAGGACTCGTAGCTGTCGTTCTTTACGGTGAAATCGCCGAACTTCTCCTCGAAGGGCTTAACGCCGATTTTCACATCGCCGCTGTAGTCGATGTAGGTGCTGACAAGCTTCTTGCTGTCGAGGTAGCCGAGGAGATCTATCTCAACGGGAGAAACGACCTTGTAGTTATTTGCCTCGATGGTATCCGCGATCTTTACGTTAACAGTGCCGCCGGTAAAGGAAGCGCCGATCCTGTCCTCGTAGGTTTTCAGGCTGATCGCGCCGAAGCTGTCCTTCTCGGGAACTACGATGGTGATTTTAGCCTCGCTGTCCTGCTTGAAGTCGTTGAAGGTGACGTACTTGTAGCCGTAGTTCATGTTGGAGCTGTCGTTTGAGTCGACATAATCGACCTTTATATCGTAGAGCGCGCTGTCAAGAGCCGAACGCGATTCGGGCTTGCCGTTGAAAAGCTGAGGATAGGCTTCAGCGATTTTGTCGCCGTCGAGCCTGAACTCTCCCGAGATCTTGCCGTCAACGACCTGTTCGCCGTACTGGTAGAGGTCAACGCTTACAAACTTGCTGAGGTCGATCTTCGGTCTTGTCAGAGGCATGATGACCGCGAAGATCACAACAAGGATAACCGCGACCAAAGCGACTCCCGCGCCGCCGAAAATGATGCCGAGCTTTGCCGCCTTCGGGAAGGGCTTCTTTTCGGCATTCTGTCCGGGAGCGATGTTCGCCTGTGTGAACTCCTGCGCGTAGGCGGGAGCCTGTTCGGGCTGATCGTACTGCTGAGGAATGGGCTGATATGCCGTCGGAGCCTGTTCGGGCTGAGGTGCTGCAGGAGCCTCGACGGGCTGAACCTCGGGTTGAGGTGCCGCAGGAACCTCGACGGGCTGAACCTCGGGCTGAGGTGCCGCAGGAACCTCGACGGGCTGAACCTCGGGCTGAGGTGCCGCAGCAACCTGCTGAGGAGCCGCGTTCAGGGGATTTACCGGAGCGCCGCACTTCTGGCAGAATTTATCGTTATCGTTGAGTTGATTGCCGCATTTTTCGCAAAACATAGATAATCTCCTTTGCATAATTATTCAACATTATAATTTTATTGTTTTTACGCGCCAAAGTCAATTACACGGTTTGACAAAATAAATAGCACAATCAGAGGGAGTTTTAGATTTAGTGATTAGTGATCCGGTGTCAGCCGGAAGTTTTAAAGGGAGCCCACAAGGGGCTCCCCTACGATTTTTGATTCAAAGTTTGATATATGTAAGGTGCGGCAGAGATAGCCTGACCCGCCGAAAAACGAAACGCCTGACCCGCCGTTTATGAAACCTTAAATGCAGATGAACCTGTCAAAAGGCGGAGAATGTGCCCACCGGCACTTATGCGTCTCTGCCGCAGCACTTCTTGTACTTTTTGCCGCTGCCGCACGGACAGGGATCGTTTCTGCCGACCTTTTTGCCCTTGCGGACGGTCTTGTTTGCGGTGTCGGTGCCGTCGCCCGAGGTCTTTGTGGGCTGTGCCACCTGCTCGCGCTTAAGAGCCGCTTCAACCGGACTGGGCTGCTGCTTCTTTTCCTCGCCCTTGTCGAGCATTACCTGATGCGCCGCCGCTGCAGCCGCCTCAGCCGCCTTGCGCGCAGCTTCGATAGCCTCCTGACGCTTCTGGATCTCATACACGCGCTTGGGCATGATGAGCATCATCTTCATTGTATCCTCGCGGATATTCTCGATCATCTCGTCGAACATGTCGAAGCCCTCGAGACGGTACTCGACAACGGGGTCGTGCTGTCCGTAGGAACGCAGACGGATACCCGCCTTGAGCTGATCCATCGCGTCGATGTGAGCCATCCAGTGGGTGTCGACCGCCTTGAGCAGATAAACGCGCTCCATCTCGCGGATAACCTCGGGGGCGAGCAGCTCCTCGTTTGACTTGAAGATATTGAGAGCGTCCTCCTTAATCATGTCGCCGATCTCAGACGGCTCCATTTCCTCGAGGTCGTCCTTGTCGAGAGCGTAACGCTTCTCGTCGGTGATAATCCAGCCCTTGTAGTACTCGACAAGGCTGGGATAGTTCCAGTTCTCACGCGGTCCCTCGGGCAGATAGTGAGCGATCGAGGTGTCTACAGAGTCGGAAACCATCTTGAGCACGGTGTCGTGCAGATCCTCGCCGTTGAGCACCTGGTCGCGCTGACCGTAGATGATCTCACGCTGACGGTTGAGAACGTCGTCGTACTGGAGTACGTCCTTACGAATGCCGAAGTTGCGCAGCTCTACCTTTTCCTGTGAGCTTTCGATAATGTTTGAGAGCATCTTGTTCTCGATCGGGGTGTCCTCGTCTACGTTCATGCGCTCCATCATCATCTTCATTCTGTCGCCGCCGAACAGGCGCATGAGGTCGTCCTCGGTCGACAGGAAGAAACGGCTCACGCCCGGGTCGCCCTGACGTCCCGAACGTCCGCGCAGCTGGTTGTCGATACGGCGCGACTCGTGGCGCTCTGTACCGATGATCATCAGACCGCCGGCTTCTCTTACGCGGTCTGCCTCGTCCTTTATCTCGTCCTTGTATTTATCGTTTAACTCGCGGAATACCTTTCTCGCCTCGAGGATCTCCTCGTTGTCGGTCTCGGCGTAGCCTGTAGCCTCCTCGATAAGCTCCTCGGGATAGCCCTGCTTGCGCATCGAAGCCTTCGCCATGTACTCAGCATTACCGCCGAGGATAATATCGGTACCACGGCCTGCCATGTTGGTCGCGATTGTCACCGCGCCGTACTTACCTGCCTGAGCGACGATCTCGGCTTCCTTGTCGTGCTGCTTAGCGTTGAGGACGTTGTGCTGTACACCGCGGCGCTTGAGCATCTTTGAGAGAAGCTCGGATTTTTCGATCGAAATCGTACCGACAAGCACGGGCTGACCCTTCTTGTTAGCCTCGACGATCTGGTCGATTACCGCGTTGAACTTGCCGCGCTCGGTTTTGAATACGGAGTCGGGCAGATCCTGACGGATTACAGGCTTGTTGGTGGGAACCTCGACGACGTCGAGCTTGTATATCTCCTGGAACTCCTCGCTCTCGGTCTGACCTGTACCGGTCATGCCCGACAGCTTGCCGTACAGACGGAAGTAGTTCTGGAAGGTGATCGTAGCCAGGGTCTTGCTCTCGCTCTGGACCTTTACGCCCTCCTTAGCCTCGATAGCCTGGTGCAGACCCTCGTTGAAGCGTCTGCCGTACATCAGACGGCCTGTGAACTCGTCGACGATGATGACCTCGCCGTCCTTGACGACGTAGTCAACGTCGAGCTTCATAACGCCGTTAGCCTTGACAGCCTGGTTGATGTGGTGCGAGATCGTGAGGTTCTCGGGGTCGGTGAGGTTCTCAAGACCGAAATACTCCTCAGCCTTCTTAACGCCGAGCTGAGTAAGAGTCGCTGTCTTCTGCTTCTCGTCGACAACGTAGTCGATGCCGTTCTCCTCGTAGTAGGCTTCCATGTCCTCCTTGGAGTCGAGCTCGGTGAAGCGCTGTAATTTGAGTGTCTTTGCGAACGCGTCAGCCTTCTCGTACAGATCGGTGGACTTGTCGCCCTTGCCCGAAATGATAAGCGGAGTACGCGCCTCGTCGATAAGGATTGAGTCGACCTCGTCGACGATCGCAAACGCGTGGCCGCGCTGAACCTTGTTTTCCTTGTAAACTACCATGTTGTCACGGAGGTAGTCGAAGCCCAGCTCATTGTTTGTGCCGTAGGTGATGTCGGCGGCGTAGGCTTCCTTTCTGAGGTCGTTCTCGAGGTCGTGGACGATAAGTCCGACCTTGAGCCCCATGTACTTATAGAGCTTGCCCATCCACTCTGAGTCACGGCGGGCAAGGTAATCGTTGACGGTTACGATATGAACGCCGTTGCCGGTGAGCGCGTTGAGGTAGGCGGGAAGCGTCGCAACGAGGGTTTTACCTTCACCGGTCTTCATCTCAGCGATACGTCCCTGGTGGAGCACGATGCCGCCGAGCACCTGAACCGGGAAGTGCTTCATTCCGAGCACTCTCCAGCTCGCCTCGCGGCATGCCGCGAACGCGTCGGGAAGAATATCATCGGTCGTCTCGCCGTTTGCAAGGCGTTCCTTGAGAAGTGTCGTCTGGTTTTTGAGCTCGCTCTCGCTCATAGCGGCATACTTGCTCTCGAGCGCGAGAACCTTATCCGCGATAGGCTGGATTCTCTTGACCTCGCGCTTGCTGTAGTTGCCGAACATTGCTTTTAAGAAATTCATGTATATCGGTATCCTTTCTAAGTGGTTGTTGTCGGTAATAAGTTAGTAGTTAGTAGTTGGCAGTTGGTAGTATCGGGTCGCTGCCAAATAAATTCGGGTGCGGGCAGAGCCCGCCATTAATTATTCATTTTTAAGTCTTAAGTTTTCAGTATTCATTTCAATAGCCCCTGAGAGCCTGTGCCGCGCTCTGCATAGCGGTCTCCGCTACGGGACGCGCGTACTGACTGCCGAAACCCGCGTCCTCTACCACGCAGGCAAACGCGAGCGGACAGTCCTCGTCAGTCGAGAAGCCGACCATCCACGCGTTGGGGTTCTTTTCCTCGCCGACCTCGGCGGTGCCCGTCTTTGCGCGGACGCTCAGGCTGCCGAAGCTGTAGGACGGCATTGACTGAGAAAGAGTCGAGGCGGTGGAGCTTTTCAGCAGCTCGCGGCTCTTTGTGTCGTTGAGACCGATCATCTTGAGCAGATCGCCTGTGCCGCTCTTTATGTACGTCGGGTTGACGGAGTTGCCGCCGTTTGCGATAGCTCCGCAGAGGATAGCCATCTGCATCGGGTTGACCTCGTCGTTGTACTGTCCGACGCCCGACCACGCAAGCTCGTTTGTGCTCGCCTTGGAAACGTCGTAGTGACCTTTGGCGGTGCTCACGTCGTCGATCTCATAGCTGAGGTTGATTCCCATTTTCTCAGCCGCCGCGGTCATCTTTTCGGGACCGAGCTCGACTGCAAGCTCCGCGAAAACTATATTGCAGGAATGCTCGAGCGCGCCGTAAAAATCGAGCGTGCCGTGAGCCTCTCCGTCGACGCAGCGAACCTCTGCGCCGCCGATGTCCTCGTGACCCTCGCAGTACCATGTGCGCTCAAAGAGGTCGGGAATATTCTCGATCGCCGCCGCAGCGGTGACTAGCTTGAAGATAGAGCCGGGTGTGTATGTCGAGGAAAGCACATGGTCGAGGTACACGCCCTCGTACTCGTGCTCGTTGCTCTCATTGATCTCGGGCGGAGCCTCGGGGTCATAGGAATACGTGCTGACCGAGCTGATGACCTCGCCCGTCTTGTAGTTGTAAACGACGCACGCGCCCTGCTTTCCGTAGGCGCTCAAAGCGTCGTAGGTCGCGGCGGAAGCGTTCGCGTCGACTGTCAGCGTGATGTCATGAGAGGTGCGCAGCGACTGCGGCATATTAAGACCCCAGATAAGGCTGTAACCCGTCAGCTGCGAGCGGTACTTGCTCTGAACCGCCGTTGAGATATTCAGACTGTTGTCCCCCACCGTGTGGAGCAGTCCTACGCGGACGCTGTAGTTCTCGTTGTAAACGCGGTCGGTACCCTGGGTTTTTGCAAGAGCCGCGCCGTTGCGGTCATAAACCGCGCCCGCCTGTTCAAGACCGCCGTTGCCCGAAATATGGGCGTTGTATGGCTGGTTTGCCCAGTCATCCGCGTTGAGCACGAGCTCGACGCAGAAGAACGACGCGCCGCCGATAAAGAGTATGGTAAACGCGAGAATCAGCGTGCTGCGCTTCAGTATTCTTTTCAATAATGTCACCCCTCTGATGAGAGTTCAGGAATAATAGATGTTGCCTGATAAGCACCTGTAGTGACAGCCCTTGCGGCTGTCATTCAAAACCGCGGAAATGCCGCGGTTTTGACGGGAACCCA
The DNA here is from genome assembly GCF_018918205.1 of Lachnoclostridium sp. MSJ-17. GTDB lineage: Bacteria > Bacillota > Clostridia > Oscillospirales > Acutalibacteraceae > Ruminococcoides. The sequence goes on from NZ_JAHLQB010000003.1 coordinate 20,728, forward strand.
CGAGGGGTTCCCCTACGGAATATTATAAATGTTCTATCTTTTCATTGAGTATGTGCGTTCGTCAGCCGCCTTGATGAAGGCGATAAGACCCCAGCAGCCGATAACGCTCGAGCCGCCGGCGCTGATGAACGGGAAGGTAACGCCGGTGAGCGGAAGCAGGTCAGTAGCTCCGAAGATGTTCAGTGTGAGCTGAACCACGAGCAGACCCGCCGCGCAGCATGCGGAAATCGAATAGAAGGTGCTGCGGCTCCTTGTTGTGATAGCGCGCGCGTATACGACGAGAAGCGCAACCGCGAGCGCGAGTGTGATAGCGACAATGATTCCCATTTCCTCGGCGACAAGACCGAAAACGAGGTCGCTCTCGGACGCGGCGACCTGTTTTAGGAAGCCGTTGCCGATTCCGACGCCGAAGAGTCCGCCGCTCGCAATAAAGGTGAGGACATGAGTCTGCTGATATCCCTCAGCCTGAGCGTACTCCCAGACGTGGCGGTACGCCTTGAAGCGGTCGGCGACATAGGGCATGAAGCGTATCGCAAAGATCGCGCCGAATACCGCGGCGGCAACCGCGAGGATTATCGTCTTGAAGTCGCCCGAGCGCATGAACGCGATGAGCAGGAAGGTCACGAAGAATATAAGCGCCGTACCGAGGTCGCGCATAATCGCGAGAAGTCCCACGCAGACTACCGAGAAGCCGATGAAGATGAACAGATCCTTCTTCGTATTCAGCTTGTCGAGCGCTCCCGCGCCGATAAGGATATAGATGACCTTGACAAGCTCGGAGGGCTGGAAGGACAGAGGTCCTATGTAGATCCAGTTCGCCGCGCCGTTTGTGACCTTACCGAAAACTATACTCACGCCTAGCAATCCGACCGCCGCGATCATCAGCGGTATGCGGAAGCGGTAGAGCTTGTCGGGATTTTCGATCAGCTTGATTATCGCGCAGAATATTATGAATCCGACGACGGTGGATATCACCTGCATATACGCCGAACGCTCGTACTGCCGCGCCAGAAGTATCGTGCCGATTCCCGACAGAAACAGTGCCAGAGCCTCCAGCTCGAAGGTCATTCTGCGCAGTCCGAAGTAGCTGACAACGAACATTCCCCAGTTGACAGCCGCTACGATACCGAAGATTATCAGCGGAGAGAGCGGATTTTTGCCGTCGTTCCAGTAAATCGCCTCGACGGTCATGAAGAAGTGGAAAAGCGTGATCATCAGCATCAGCTTCCACGACTTGACTGCGGGCTTCCGCGAGGGATTCTTGAAGAACCAGCTCGAGCGCAGCTCCTCGTTGTACTCCTCGCCGCGCAAAAACTGAAAATCAGTGTTGCCGACGCGGATAATGTCGTCGATGTAAACCTGAGTCCTGTCCTCGGTGCGCCTTCCGTTGACGAAGGTGCCATGCAGGCTTTCGGTGTCGTTTATGAACCAGCCCTCGTCGCGCCGAAGAAGCACGGCGTGAACCTTTGACACGGCGGCGTCCTCGACGACTATGTCGTTGGATTTCTTTCTGCCGATGGAGTTCTCCCAGAAAAGCACGGGAATCTTCTCAAAGGTGCGGGTGTTCATGAGGGTGACAAGCGGTTTTTCGGGACGTCTGCGGCGTCGCATTGCGGCGTAGCACTCGTAGACGATGAATATGGCGTAGAGCGGCAAAAGGATTCGCAGCGCGACAACGCCGATATCGATGATTACCGAAAAATCAAACACTCGCCTCACCCCTTTCTTTTTATAATTATACAGTATAAATGATACCGCAAACAGCACAAAAAGTCAAGGAGAAAAAGCACGGACAACAAAGCGCCGAAAGCGCAAAAAAGGCTCCCGACCGAGCGGAAGCCTTGATATAACCGCAAAGACGCGTGAGCAAAATAATCACTCATGCTCTTTTTTTATTCTTTTCTGAATATCCTCAACCGAAGGCAGCTGATTTATCAGCTCCTCGGGAAGGCTGCTTGTGATTTTGTATTCGCTAACACCGATAGGCTTTGACATATCCTTTAAGGCATACTCCGCTACTAAATCGTTTTTGCTTTTACAAAGCAGCAATCCGATTGACGGATTATCCTGTTCCTTCTTCAGGATTCCGTCAACCGCGGAAAGATAGAAATTGAGCTGACCTGCGTATTCGGGTTTGAAATCACCTGTTTTCAGCTCTATCACTACATAAGAACGAAGGTTGAGATTGTAAAACAGCAGGTCGATATAAAAATCGTCGCCGCCGACATTGATGTGATACTGATTTCCCAAAAACGCAAAGCCCTTGCCCAACTCCAGCAACAGCTTAGTGACGTCCTTGACCAAAGCATTTTCGATATCCCGCTCCACCATATCCTCTCGGAAAGGAATAAAATCAAAGATGTACGGATCCTTCATCGTCTGAACGGCAAGCTCGCTCTGCGGAGAAGCCAGACGGTTCTCAAAATTTGTAACCTTGTTGGCAAGCGCCTGACGCGCGTATAAGCCGCTTTCGATCTGGTGTATCAAAACGTTTCTTGACCAACCGTTTTCAATCGTTTTTTCAATATACCAACGGCGGACAGCTTCATCGTCAATCTTATCAAGCAGCACGATGTTTTGTCCCCATGGGATTTGTGCAACAACCTGTTGCACAAACTCACCGTCGGGATAAGCTCCTGCGAATTTCGCCATATATTTCAGATTTCTGACGGAATAGCCTTTGACGTTCGGAAACTCGATTTTAATATCCGCCGCAAGATTGTCAATGAACTTATTTCCCCATGCCTTGTGCTCATTTATGATTTTTCCGATATTGTAGTACAGCATTACAAGCTCCCGGTTTACACTGAGAGCCGCCTTGTACTGCGCTGATTTGATCTCGGATTTTATGGATTCAATTATGCTCAGGTATTCGCTGCCATTCATTAACATTTCCGACACTTCCTTACGGAATTATTCTACCACAAAGCAGCTCGGATATCAACTGAAAAAAGGCTCCCGGTTTTCGGAAGCCTTGATTATCAAAATATAAGCGGAACATTTCCGTGCAGGGCGAGCCCTATGATTCCGACAACAAAGAGGTGCGCGGGATAGTAGATATAGAACAGCCACTTTGTTCCGGGTATCTTTTTGCCGCGTTCGCCGTTATACTGCGCGAGGATCGGGATCGTCAGGAAGGTGAACATCTGCAGAGCGCCGTACAGCATATCCAGGCAGAAGAAGTAGACAACGGCATACGCCAGCGTCCAGAGGACGATGTCGATCGCCTGCGCCTTGAAATTTCCGCGGTGCTGATACAAAAAGAACGGACACATGACCGCGATGCACGACCAGTCTGACGGGAATGTTATCACGCAGATGACCGGAATCGCGAGGTACTTCGCCCACTGCGGGATTTTCTCGCTTTTGAATATTGCAATCAGCACGACCGCCCACGCGAGCGACCACATTACGCCCGTCTGGTTGAAGAAGCTGCCCGTTGAGAACGGAAGGAGCGGAATTCCGAACGCGAAATTGTACGCGAAGTGAGATACGAGCGCAAATATAAACAGTCTGCCCGCGTATTTCCAGATGTTGCGGGTGTAGAAACAGCCCTCGGCGATGAAAAACCACATTATCGGAGCGGTCAGCCTGCCGATTATGTGAAGGGCAAACACATACCATACCGCCTGCATTCCCGGGAACATTACCCACGTCAGGTGGTCAATCGTCATCGCGATAATCGCGATGAGCTTGA
>NZ_JAHLQB010000118.1 GCF_018918205.1 Lachnoclostridium sp. MSJ-17
AGGAGCAGGTCAAGAACGCGTTTGACGAGAACGGCATAACGATTCCTTATCCTCATATAGTTGTCAAAAAATAACATCATAAAAATTTAATTATTGCAGATAATAATGGTGTCGCGATATGCGGCACCATTTTTTATCAGAGGATGAACAGATATGAAAAAATTATTTGCCATTGCCTGCGCGGCAGTGATTTCCGCCTCCGCGATGACGGGCTGCGGCTGCAATATGGCCAATAACGCCGCTTCAACTGTCTCACAGACAGCTTCCGACGCAGTTTCGGGCGCCGGAAGAATAGTTGACGACGTCGGCAGCGGCGCGTCAAACGCGGTCAGCGATATCGCCGGCAATACCAACGGCAACGTAAGCGATGACGACGGCGTTATCGGCAACGAGACTCAGCCTTCGAGCGATTCGGCTGCCGATAACACCGAAATGACAACAATGGACGACACAACTATGTAATGGGAACCTCTAAAAATTCCCAGCCGCGCATAAGCACGGAATTATTAGAGGCTCCCTAAGAAAGCGGTGGGCAGCCACCGCTTTTACATTATACCGCCTTTTCAAGCTCCTCCCTGAGCTGACGGATTATTTTCTTTTCCAGACGCGAGATATACGACTGCGAAATACCCAGCTTATCCGCGACCTGCTTCTGGGTATGCTCCTTTTTTCCGTTCAGCCCGAACCTCAGCTCCATTATCCGGCATTCCCGCGGATTGAGCCGCGACACCGCGTCGAGAACAAGGTTATGCTCCAGCTCGGTTTCGAGGTTGTTGTTGACCTCGTCGGGGTCGCTCCCGAGGATATCGCAGAGCAGCAGCTCGTTTCCGTCGTAGTCTGTGTTCAGCGGCTCGTCGATCGAAATCTCGTTTTTCAGCTGAGAGGATTTGCGCAGGAACATAAGTATTTCGTTTTCTATGCAGCGCGAAGCGTAGGTCGCGAGCTTGATGTTTTTTTCGGGAGAGAAGGTGTTGACAGCCTTTATCAGCCCGATCGTGCCGATAGAGATCAGATCCTCGGCGCCGGCGGCAGGAGACTCGAATTTTTTAGCGATGTAAACCACCAGACGGAGATTATGTACGATCAGTAGCTCGCGTGCGCTGTATTCACCGGCGGAAATCCGTTTCATAATCTCCGTTTCCTCCGCGCGGCTCAGCGGCGGCGGAAGCGTCTCGCTGCCGTTGATGTAAAAGATTTCGTTTTCACTTAAGAAAAGCATTTTGATTTTACTGATTATTCTCAGCATCATATTACCTCACCTTCAGTTATTTCATACGGCACAAGCGCCTTGATTTCACCCTTCAATACGTTCTCGCAAACGCCGAGATACACATCATGCTCAGACTCCCTTCCGTCGATTTTTAATCTGCTGACCCGATATCCCCTGATGAAGCCGTTACCTCCGAGGCTGCCAAAAGGAATCACTCTCATTTTATCATCTGTGAGGTGCAGATCGCGTAGAATTGAGTCCTCGGCTATGATGACATAATCGCCCGAAAACGGTTCCTTTACGTTGCATCCTGTATCGACCGCGGCAGAAAAGGCGGTAACATCATCATTGAGCTCGATTTCTATCTGACATACTCTTTTTCCGCATACACCCTTCGTCAGTCTTTTTATCAATTTCATAATATAATAACAGACAAGAGAAAGAATAATCAGCAGAAAAGGGGATATATTAAAGTATACGGTATCGTTGTAAATCTCCATACCCGCGGGATGAAAAGTGTTATAAACAAATATCATGACCCCGCAGAAGGTAAACGACAGGGCGAAGTATACCGCAGCGCGTCTTAAAAATACCTTCGGAGACGAAAAACCGAAGGCTATGATGATCAGCGCCGCTGCAGAGAGCAGATCCGTGAGAAAATTCAATCCGAAGGGCATCGGCGGGAGCAGGGCGGCAAGACTGAATACTCCGCCCGCAAGACTCCCGAAAATGACTCTGAGCAGCTTTGCCCTGATATTGAGCAGCTTTTGCGTGCACAGGATAAGAAAGAAATCGACAAAGATATTTACCGTAACCAATACGTCGATATATACGGTTTTCATTTAAATCACCACCGTATTAATTATCGCATATAAAGGTAATAAACCTTGTCATTTTAGGTCAGGAGGTCAAAAATGCTTTTGGGCATCATCATCGGCACCTTCGTCGGGGCATTCTTGGGCGTCAGTCTGATGTGTCTGCTGTATTACAGCCGAGGGTAAAAAAAGAAAAGGGACTGTATTTACAGTCCCTTTTTTCTGTATCAGAAAAATAATCAGTCGGTTCCCACATAACTCGGGTCGCCGTGAATAACGATCTCGCCTTCACCGGGAATCTCGGGGTAATCAGAGCCTTTGTCGCCGTTGTTCTCCTCGCTTGACTGCGGGCTTGAGTTCGAAGACTCATTGGCGTTATCCTCAGCGCTTGACTGTACGTCGGAATTATAAGCGCTGTTCTCGCTGTTGTTATACCCCTGCTGGTCTGCCGCTGAGTTGTAGTTGTTGTCCTGATAATCCTCGCTGCCCGCAGTTGTGGGAACGGTGGTTTTAGGCTGGGTTCCCTTAGCGGTGGTAGGCTGAACAGAGGTGCTTGACGGCGAGGTTGTCGCCTCGCTGTTTTTATCGCCTTCACCGCACGCCGCGAATACCGAAGCGGTGAGAACAGCCATCGCCGCAACGGCTAATATAGTAATATTTTTTTTCTTCATAAAATCAACTCCTTGCTTAAGTTAACGCAAAAATTCAAGTTTACGCAATAATTATAGATTCATAAATTCTTTTTGTCAACATTAGGCCGCATTGTTTCCGTAAACAATCATGTTGTTTTCACATGATAAACACACTGACAGCGTCAGCGCATTTTTGAATGTTATTTTTTGGTGTATACGATTTCCTCTCCGTAGGAGTCCTCAACAATGAACTGGTTGTTCTCGATGCGGTAGGGACGTTTCACTGCGGCAGTGCTTCCCTCAAAGGTCTCGTAGTAAATGCCGTCCTTGGTTGTGTAGGTCAGGTTCATGATTTTGCCCGCAGCATTATAAACGCCGGTGCCGTCGGGATTGAAGGTGTAGGTGTATTCATCTCCGTAAAGCTGAAGCGCCCAGGTTCCGACAATACTCTGACTTGTGTCGGCGGCTCCGCTGTCAGACTGAGTGGAAGCGGAAACGTCGGAATTATGCTTGCCGGTGCATGAGCAAAAGCTGATTGCGGAAAGTAAAGCCGCAAGAATGATCACAACTGCTGTAAGGTGCTTTTTCATAAATATCGTTCCTTTCGAAATCATACTGAGTATATTGTATCACAAATATATCCGTTTGTCTTTATCATTCCTGAATTTTTTTTATTTTTTTTCAAATCCTTATCTTTTGCGTGACATGAAAAAGAATTTATGGTATAATCAAGAAGAAAGAGGGTAAGTGGTATTATGAGGTATAACAGAAAAAAACGTCAGCTTATTATTCTGTCTGTTTTATTGGCGATAATTTTGTTTCTTATTATTATTTGTATACTGATATCGGTCAATAAATGCACGTCTGACACGCAGGAAACCACTGCGGCAACCTCAGAGCCTGTTGTAGAGACGACGACCGTGCCGGAGAAGTATATTATTGACGAGAATGTCAAGGTCATCAAGCAGGATGATTTGAAGGCGGGCTGCGAAACCTACGCCTGCACCATGCTTCTCAATATGCTGGGCTTTGATTTGGACGAGCATACGATTGCTGATAATTATCTTAATTGTCAGTTTGTGTATATGGGAGAAGAAGAAGGCGGCGACAATTACGGACCCGATCTGTACAGCGCTTTTGCCGGTACGGCATACGGCGGCTGGGGTGTGTACGCTCCCTCAATGGCAAAGAGCATGAACAATTACCTCAAAGACCAGAAATCAAATCTTAAGGCGTATAATATGGAAAACGTGCCGCTTGAGGATCTTGTCGACGAGTACGTTTCAAAGGGAGTTCCGGTCATGGTCTGGGCGACAACCGATATGGACGAGCCGTATGTATTCACGACATGGATAGTAAATTACGTTGACGAGAACGCCAAGACAAAACTCGGCGATACGTTTTCGTGGTATATGCACGAGCACTGTCTGGTGCTTATCGGCTACGACAAGGACAGCTACTACTTTGCCGACTCCACCGCCGGAAAAATATCTGTTTTCAAAAAAGACCTTGTAAAAAAGCGCTACGAGCAGATGGGTCAGCAGAGCATTGTCGTCAAATAGGTCGGTTGACTTTACGTATATAACGTGGTATAATTTATAAGCAAAAATTCAAATAAAAAGAGGTGATTAAAGTGACAAGCAGCGATAGTCATGGGTCGGGCAGAAGCGAAAATTCATTCAGTATCTATCACACGGACGCTTTCCTGTTCGTCGCTTTATTACACTGAGTATTGATTTTTCAGCCTCTGTGCGGCATGCGCGCAGAGGTTTTCTGTTTGTCCGTTTCTATTGTTAATATCAAAAGAACGGGGGTCAAACAATGGCAAATGAAATATACAACAAGACAGTTGAGACGATGCTGACAGAGCGTCCCGACTACGAAAACGAAATTATACGCATCATACGCGGAAGCTACTCGCCGAAAACCGCTCAGGGAATGCTTGAGGACTATCACGGAAGCGACGTAGCGCAGGTTATGGAGAACCTCAATTCTCAGGAGCGGAAGAAGCTGTACCGTATCTGTTCCGCCGAAATGCTCGCCGACGCGCTCGAGCATCTTGAGGAGGATGACGCGGGAACATACCTGAACGAGATGGATCTGAAAAAGGCGTCCGCAGTCGTATCCATGCTCGAAACAGACTCTGCGGCGAGTATCCTCAGAGAAATCCAGAAGGAGAAGCGCTCGCTTATCATCGATTCGCTCTCACCCGAGATACGCAGCGATATCCGGCTGATCGCGTCCTTTGACGAGGACGAGATCGGCAGCCGAATGACGACGAACTGCGTTGTTATCCTTGATACTCTCACAGTACCTCAGGCGATGAACGAGCTTATCAGTCAGGCTGAGGAAAACGACAATATCTCCACCATATTTGTAACCGATGAAACAGGCGAGTTCAGCGGAGCGATCGACCTGAGAGATCTGATTACAGCGCGCAGGAATGATACTCTTGATTCGATCACCGTCACTTCCTTCCCGTACCTATACGCGCAGGAGACGATCGACGACTGTATCGAGCAGCTCAAGAATTATTCCGAGGCGTCTATACCCGTACTCGACAACAACAACCGCTTTCTCGGAGTAATCACCGCGCAGAACGTCATTGAGGTAATCGATGACGAGATGGGCGAGGACTACGCAAAGCTCGGTGGTCTGACCGCCGAGGAGGACTTGCACGAGCCTCTTTTTCAGAGCATCAAAAAGCGTCTGCCGTGGCTGCTTGCTCTGCTTGGTCTGGGCATTATCGTATCAACCGTGGTCGGCGCGTTTGAAAGAGTCGTCGCGCAGCTGACAATGATCATGGCTTTCCAGTCGCTTATTCTCGATATGGCTGGTAACGTCGGTACCCAGTCGCTTGCGGTAACGATACGCGTGCTTATGGACGAAAACCTCAGCGTAGGGCAGAAGTTCAAGCTCGTCGCAAAGGAAACAAGGGTTGGATTTTCAAACGGTATTATCCTCGGCGTGATATCCGTGCTGTTTGTCGGCTTGTATATTATGCTGTTCAAGGGTAAGGATATCCAGTTTGCCTTTTCGGTGTCGGGGTGTATCGGACTTGCACTGCTGATCGCCATGGCGGTTTCGAGCGCGGTAGGCACACTGATTCCGATATTTTTCAAAAAAATCAAGATCGACCCCGCTGTAGCTTCGGGTCCGCTGATCACCACGATCAACGACCTTGTAGCCGTGGTTACCTACTACGGACTGAGCTGGGTATTTCTTATTAATTTCTTACAGCTTTCATAATTTAACAAATTTGGAACATATTAAAAACGGGAGGAATTCGATGTTTGACGCAGCAATAGTAAAACAGGATTGTATTGAATGGATACGCAAGTTTTTTGAGGAAAACGGCCCCGGGTGCAACGCGGTCGTAGGAATTTCGGGCGGAAAGGACAGCTCTATCGTCGCCGCCTTGTGCGTTGAGGCTCTCGGCAAGGAAAGAGTCATCGGCGTTCTCATGCCTAACGGCGTGCAGGCCGATATCGATATGGCGCAGCTTCTTGTCAACCACCTCGGAATAAAGCATTACGTTATCAACGTGAAGGACGCGGTTGACGGAGTGATAAACTCGCTTCCGTTTACGCCTTCTGCGCAGACGCTCACGAACATTCCTCCGAGGATCCGCATGACTACGCTGTACGCCGTCGCTCAGAGCCACAACGGACGTGTCGCCAATACCTGCAATCTCTCAGAGGACTGGGTTGGCTATTCCACACGCTACGGCGATCAGGCGGGAGATTTCAGCCCGTGCTCGTTCCTCACGGTTGATGAGATGAAGCAGATTGGCAGACTTTGCGGACTTCCCGACGTACTGATCGACAAGGTTCCGATCGACGGACTCTGCGGCAAGACCGACGAGGACAACCTCGGATTCACCTACGCGGTGCTAGACCGCTATATCAGGACGGGCGAGATCGACGACGAGGAGATAAAGAAAAACATCGACGACCGTCACCGCAAAAACCTCTTTAAGCTCAGCTATATGCCGTGCTTCCACACCGAAAAATATTTTGAATAACAGAAAGGGCGGGTTAACCGCTTTTTCTTTTTTAAACAAAAAATTAGTGACTATTTTGTCAATGTTCTCTAAATGGCGAATTGTAAAAAACCGGCTGATAATATATAATAAAGACAGAAAGCAAAAGCATAAATCATATGGAAAAACGAAAGGCTGGTTTTATGTTAAAAAAGATTTCTGCCATTATCCTCACGGCGGCTGCGCTTGTGACCTGTTCTGTTTCGGGCTTGTCCGTACAGGCTGTAAGCGACGACCCGACGATCAAGCACGTGAGCAAAACCTCTCAGCAGGACGGGATTCTGACCGCTTACAACTACAATGTTCCCTCGAACTCAAAGGCTTCCGTAAAGGTCTATAAATCCGACAAGGATTATACAACAATTAAGTTCGCTGATTTTTTCAATCATCCTCAGACCTTCAATCTCGGTAAAAAAGAATTCAAAACCGAGACTTGGCTCAAATTGGGCGCAGGCGGCATCGGCGGAAGCGCGCCGTACATCGACCTGAGCAACAGCGCCGGCAAATACGAATGCGTAAAAATCAAGCTCTCGGATTTTTCGAGCTATTTCAATACAAACGGCACGCACACTGAAAAAATTTCCGATTACGGCAACCATAAGTACACCTTCAAGGAGGAAGCTGCGGACGCGAACGGCAACCGCTTTTCTTCCGCTCTGCTTATTTACAGCGGCGGTGCTATCAACCACGTCGTACCCGACAAGGACGGTATGGTTCAGATCTATATTTCGACCAAGCCCGGCGTTCCTGTTAAATACACTACGTCATTCTGTTACGAATTACATCAGGACGGAAGCGTTCGCTACGGCGGAGGCGGCGGCAGCTCAGGAAGCTATATCGGCGGTCTTACAATTGGTGACTGTGACCAATCCGGCTATATGGATATTTCCGACGTTACCGCTGTCCAGAAATACACCGCGAAGATGATCGACTTCAATAAAGCCCAGATCCGCTGCGGCGACCTCAACGGCGACGGTCAGGTAAATATCGTCGACGCCACTCTGCTCCAAAAGGCGCTTGCCGAATAAAAAAATCACGGCTGCTTCGGTTGAGGCAGCCGTTTGCTTATTGATTGGGAACTACGGCGAAGAACACAAGCTTCTCGTCTCCGTCGTTGACAAGACTGTGCGAGTGACCCTTAGGACAGTAGTGACACTGACCTGCCTCGACCGCAAGCCGCTGTCCGTCGTAAATCACACTTCCCTTACCGCTGAGAAAATAAATGATCTCGCTGTTTGTGTCGTGCAGGTGCTCGCCGATTGTCGCGCCGGGAACGAGCGTGCCGTGTAAAAAGCGGTTCATGCCGTCATAGTGCATTTTTGCGCGGAAAAATTTTTCACCGCCCTTGAAGTTCGGAATATCCTCGCTTTTCTCGTTTTTAATATCAAAAACCATATTAATCCTCCATATTTCCAAATTTGCATTCATTTTATCATATTCCTTGCCGCATATCAACGAAAAATAAAAAAAGACTTGCATTTTTATTGCTATCGGAGTATAATAATCGACAGTTGAATATAAACCTTATCAAGAGTGACGGAGGGACAGGCCCTGTGAAGTCCGGCAACCTGCCATAAGGCAAGGTGCTAAATCCTGCGGTTTAACCGGAAGATGAGTTAATTTTGCCGCCTTTCGGAAGAAGGGCGCTTATTTTTTTATTGGAGTGATTAAAATGGCAAGAAGATTATTTTCCTCGGAGTCCGTAACAGAGGGACATCCCGACAAGGTATGCGACTGCGTTTCAGACGCGGTTCTCGATAAAATCCTGGAGCAGGACAAAAACGCTCACGTAGCCTGCGAGACCACGGTAACTACCGGCGTTGTCCATATCATGGGCGAGATATCCACCACAGCCAAGGTCGATATCGCCGCGGTAGCCCGCGATGTTATCAGGGAAATCGGCTACGACAACCCGGAGTACGGCTTCGACGGCAGCAGCTGCGCGGTGCTCGTTTCAATGGACGCGCAGTCGCCCGATATCGCTATGGGCGTCAACGAGAGCTATGAGCTCCGTGACGGCGAAAACGACGCTGACAACCGGATCGGCGCGGGAGATCAGGGCATTATGTTCGGCTATGCGTGCGACGAGACCGAGGAGCTCATGCCGCTTCCCATTTCTCTTGCCCATAAGCTTGCCAAGAAGCTCACCGAGGTCAGGAAGAACGGCACGCTTCCGTATCTCCGTCCCGACGGAAAGACTCAGGTCACCGTTGAATATGACGGCGACAAGGCTGTAAGGGTAGATACCGTAGTAGTTTCCACTCAGCACGACGATGACGTGACGACAGAGCAGATCCGCGAGGATATGATCGAATACGTAATCAAGCCCGTGATCCCTGAGTCGCTCCTCGATTCAAATACCAAGTTCTTTGTCAACCCCACCGGAAGATTTGTAATCGGCGGTCCTGTCGGCGACGCGGGTCTTACCGGAAGAAAAATCATTGTCGACACCTATGGCGGATATTCCCGCCACGGCGGCGGAGCGTTCAGCGGCAAGGACCCGACAAAGGTCGACCGCAGCGCGGCGTACTACGCGCGTTACATCGCAAAGAATATCGTCGCCGCGAAGCTTGCAAAACGCTGCGAGGTTCAGCTCGCCTACGCAATCGGCGTAGCGAAGCCTGTGTCCATTCTGATCGATACCTTCGGCACGTCCGAATACAGCGACGAGGCTCTCAGCGAGGCAGTCGGCAAGGTATTTGACTGCCGTCCCAATTCGATCATCCGTCAGCTCGGTCTTACAGAGACAAAGTACAGACCCTTGGCGGCTTACGGTCATATCGGCCGCGAGGATTTGGATGTGAGCTGGGAAAAGACAGATAAAACCGACGCCTTGCTCAAGGCGCTCAACGCATAAAAAATCAGGGAAACGGTTCTCCGTTTCCCTGTTATATTATCCCTGCAAGCCGAAGGAAATTGAAATTGCATTGTCAATAGCGTTCATCGAACGCGCGTCGACGGTGCCCATTTTTTCTTTGAGCCTGCGTTTATCGATGGTTCGCACCTGCTCGAGCAGCACGACGCTGTCCTTTGACAGACCGGATGTATCCGCGTGCAGCGGTATGTGCGTCGGCAGCTTTGCCTTTGACTGCTGGCTTGTGATAGCCGCCGCGATAACGGTGGGGCTGAAACGGTTTCCGACGTTGTTCTGCACAATCAGCACCGGACGGATACCGCCCTGTTCTGAGCCGACCACGGGGCTTAGATCCGCGTAATATATATCTCCGCGACGAATAATCAAGGTTTTTCACGCTCCAAAAATTTTTTGCCGCTCCCGGCTTGTATTAATATTTTTGACAGCCGGGTTTTGCTTTATTCAGTTATTACATAATATTTTACGGCGTGAAATGTGTGAGAAATCAAAGCCCGGCGGCATTAATAAATTCTATTTTTCCGTCCGGGCATTCGAGCGAGACGATAAATCCGTTTTCGCCGGCAGTAAGCTTCCAGTCTCCGACCGCCGCCTTGCCGTCATTCAGAACAAGACGTCCGTTTTCCTGTTCGCGGCAGATTTCGTCGAGGACATTTTTCAGTCCTGCGGGCAGCGAGGTAGATGGCAGATAAGCTTCATCGGCAGTACACTGCATTCCGTCCTTGCTCAGGCGAAGTTCACCGTCGCTGCAGCCGATCGACAAGCCGTCAAGCGTCCCGGGAGAGCTCAGCCGCATGTTCATCCTGCCCTGTCTGTTGTATGTAACGCTGCCTTCAAGCTCCTGTCCGCGGTAGCAGGCGGTGAAGTCCGCTTTGAAATCCGTCACAAGCTCCGCGTGTTCTGCGCCCCTGCAGCCCGCGAGCAGAATAACCGCGAAAAAAAGGACACATAATGCTTTCAAAGATTTTGTCATAAGACACCTCCTTGTGCATTATATGTCCGTATTTTTTTATCATGACACTCCGCATTTTCTGAGCGCCCCGGGAATGCATTCGATCAAATCTGACGGCAGCATAGAAATTTTTCCGAGCTTTTCCGCCGCGATATCTCCCGATAGCCCGTGCAGATAAACCGCAGCGGCAGCCGCGTCAAACGGTTCAGCGCCTTCTGCCAGCAGAGCGCCCGCCATACCTGCGAGCACGTCTCCGCTTCCGCCTGTCGCCATACCGCTGTTGCCGGTGTGGTTGACAAGAACCCTGCCTTCGGGCGAAGCGATAACCGTACCGGCGCCTTTTAATACAGTGATTACACCGTATTCCTTTGCAAACCTTGCCGAGAGCTTTTCTCTGTCCGCGTTGACATCATAGGGGCTTGAACCGATAAGTCTCGCGAATTCTCCGGGGTGTGGGGTAATGACTATCTTTGACTTCGATTTTTTCAGAATTCCGGGGTTGTCCGCTATGCAGTTGAGAGCGTCCGCGTCAAGCAGCAAATATTTGTCGTAATTTTCTATAAAAGAATTAACAAGCCGCTTTGTGTCCTCACAAACCGAAAGTCCGCAGCCAATCACTACCGCATTGCATCTGTTCGCTTCACTCAGCAGATAACCGATATTATCCGAGCTTATTTTACCGTCAGAAGTCTCAGCGAGCGGAAGATAAACGCTCTCGGGAATCCTCTGAGCAACGATAGGGTAGATGCTTTTCGGCAGCGCGCATTTGTTCAGTCCGATGCCCATTCTCAGAGCCGCTTTTGTCTCGAGCATGGCTGCACCTGCCATTCCATAGCAGCCGCAAATGCTGAGCAGAGTGCCCATAGTGCCTTTATTCGCGTCGTCGGGACGTTCTGGAATCGCGCGCCTGAGAATGTTCCTGTCCGTCAGTTCCATATCAGTAGTTATTCTTTTGATAGAAAAGCTTTATGACGAGATGCTTGTCGAGGTGCGACTTCATGCCCTCAAGAATGTTCTCGTTAGGCGTAAAAATCAGCAGGCACTTTCCGAACGCGGGACTGTTGAATGCCGCGTAGTAGTTCTCGTCCTTAGAGTCGATGTCGTGAGCAGCAATAAAAGTCTTTGTAAACCGCATTTTATCGATAACTTTTTCGTCCTTTGTCAGCTCGGTGATTTCATTGATAGGCACGCGGCATACAGCCTTGCGTTTTCTCAGTGAGATGATCTTCGAAATATCGAGGTCGTTACCCGCGACGGAGTATTCGTACTCAACCTTTTGCTGCGAAAAAACGTACCATACACCGTAGATACCGCCCAGAAAAAGAAAGATGCTCACCATAAAGATGTACTGAATGTGAGTCAGAATAGCGAGTCCGGCGCCGGCAAACGGGATCATAATCAGGATAATTACAGAAATGATTTTGATTATCAATTGCTTTGCCTTATTTACTCTTTTGACAACCTGTTCGTTAAAGCCTTCCATATCAAAGCTCCTTTTTATTCATATTGACTAATATATAATATCACATTCTGATTTTTTTTGCAAGAGAAAAAAGCCCGCACCGATTACTCAGTGACAGGCTTTTTTTTGAAATGACAAATTGTAAGACCGATAACCGCGGTAACAAAAAGCAGAATACTTATCCACTGCGAGGTCGACAGTCCGAACAAAAAGCCGCGGATCTCGTCGCCCCTGAAAAACTCAAGAGTGAAACGTATAACGGGATAGACGAGCATATAAACGAAAAGCAGCTTGTCCGTCATAATTGATTTCCTGAACAGATAGAGTATGAACAGGAAAATCAGCAGGTTCAGCGCCGATTCAAAGAGCTGAACCGGAAGGCGGTTGACGTCGTTGATCTCAGGGTTTACAGTGTTGCCGTGAACGGTGAAGCCGAACGGAGATTCAATTCCGTAGCAGCAGCCGCCGAGAAAGCAGCCGATTCTTCCGAAAACGTGAAACAGGGGAGTGAGAACAGCGTAGATATCGAGCAGGTTCCTCGCCTTGATTTTCTTATCAAACTTACAATATACTCCGATTGCCGCGATACCGCCGAGAAAGCCGCCGTAGAACACCATGCCGCCGATAGCGTAAATAATGACGTCGCGGAACTTGTCGAACCAGAGCGTGCCGATATTCCGGAACGCCCCGATGATTATATCGAGGTGGGTGATACCGTAAACGATATGAGCGCCGATAAAAATGCCCGCGCCGATTGACAAAAGAATCAGCAGGAAGTCGTAGATATCGCGGCCGAAGCGTTTAATGAGCCTGCTTCCGACAAAAGTACAGGCAAAAGCCCCGAGCACGACCATAATTCCGTAGGTGCCGACCTCCCAGCTGAAGATGTGAAAAGAAGGAAACATCTGATAACTCCTTGATAAAACAATACAGCCAGCCACAGGCTGACTGTAGATTGTTTATAAGTTTTATTTTGCTTATTGAGCAGCAGCGGAAGCAGCGCTCTGAGCAGCGCTCTCGATTGCCTTCTGAACCTCGGGGTCGGAAGCAACGCAAGCGGTGCAAACGGTGCAGGTGAGGAAGCCGATGAACGCAAGTACGAGACCTACGATGGAAAGAACAAGACCAACTGTGGGAACGGGAGAGGTCTGTCCGGCTTCCTTGAAGCTCTTTTTGGACAGGATCGCAAGAACCAGACCGACGATAGCAGCGATGAGGGAAACTATGTTGAAAAAGGGAACATAGAATGTTACAATCGCGAAAGCGCCGAGAACGATAGCTACGATACCAAGTACCTTGTTGCCTGTTTTCATTGTTATATCCTCCTGAATATAATATTGATTAGCAGTGTTTTAGCTGCTGTTATGATTATATTCTATTTAATTTTTAATGTCAAGTATTGTGCTATTTTTTTGTTGCTGATTTACAAAATTGTAATAGGTTTTATGCCGCGATCATAACTTTTGCCTTCAAATCCCAACGGACACTGAGCGGATAAAAAATCAGAGGTACCCATGATTTTTAACCCGCCCGAAGTACGTTTCATATTCCGAAATGTTTCATCTCGCTTGTGACTTGGTTGTGCATAGCCATTAATTTATAAGCTCTCTCCCTAAAAGCGCATATCGAAGCGTACTTTGCGGCGTGCTACGCCACCAACGCCTACGCAAGGCTGCCGAAGGATAATAGGCAAGATCAGAAGGCGTAGAAAAAAGCAAAACTCAGTTAATAATATAAGCGGTGAATAGCGCCGAAAAGTCCTGTTCACTGCTTGCTTTTGTTTGGCTTGAAAACAATTATTCTAATATGGTTGATTTTATTAAGAAATTACGTTAAAATATAGATGGAATGGAAGGTGATAAGAATGATTCTATATCACGGAAGCAAGGAAATCGTAAGAGAACCGAAGATTCTGAAAGCAAAGTATAATAAGGATTTTTACTTTGGGTTTTATTGTACGTTGTATGAGCCCCAAGCACTTCGCTGGGCAACCAGAATTACGGGAAGCGGTATTATTAATCAGTATGAATATATGCCGGATGATTCTTTGAAGGTTTTGTCGTTCTCTGAAATGACGGAGGAATGGTTAGACTTCATTGCTGCTTGCAGAAACGGAAAACCGCATAGTTTTGATATTGTTGAGGGACCAATGGCGAATGATACAATATTTAACTATGTTGAAGATTTTATAGATGGCAGGATTTCCAGAGAAGCGTTTTGGGAATTGGCAAGGTTTAAGCATCCGACGCATCAAATCTGTTTCAATACAGCAAAAGCCTTAAATACACTTCGCTTTATCGGGAGCAAGGAGGTTTCTAATGATTAATCAATCTGATCTGTTTTATCTTTGCAGCTTGATCGAGGTAATTGGCAGAAAGCAGAAGCTGACAAGGAAAGAGGTCGTTAACGCTCTCGGTGTAAAAAACCTCGACAGGATTTACCGTCAGGCGGAAATTCTGCATTGTGAACCGATTGAAAAAGTTGCAGATGAATATATTGAGTTTCTGAATATTCCTGACGGTGATTTTGATAACGTGGCTAAATGCCGTTATTTGATACCCGACCACTGGACAATCGGAAAGGTGTATCAGCGATTGATTGCGGATACACTGACAGATGATGATTTGATCAGCCATGTCATCAAGGTTTATCAGTCTTGGGTCAGCGATGGTATCAGCGACTATAACAGTGACTTTTATTATCAGCCGAGAAGTTATATTGCTCTATGCTATAAGGAAAACAAGTTAATTGCGTAACTTATTGAAAAGACGTCAATCAAATGTGACGCCTTTTCTTTTACGCTTGACAAATCCATAATTAGGAATTGTAATAAATACGTAGTCCGAATATATATTTTCTAATCGCAATGATTAGTTCGGTTTGGCGCCGGTAAAAGTATCGGTCGGATTCGCCTTTGGTGAACGCTGACAGCTAATGACGTGCAGGCTTTGGTTTGCAACGTGAGAAATCCGACTTGTCACACGGATTTGTCGGGTAATGTTCCTCTCGCTGAGATGCTTAGAACAGAATGGTTCGGATTGTGAAGTGCGTCCGGACGACAATTTAACAGGAGCCTATGCTCGGAATAGTTCCCACAAGGGTAAGCGTATCTTTGTGCTTTTTTTATTTCGGAAAAGCATAGGCTATTTTTTATGCCCTTAGTGATTTTTCACTGAGGGTATTTTATATAGCAGGAATTCTCAAAACTGAGAAAACATTCGGCGGCGACGGCGAAATAACGTTTACATTTTAAGAAAGAGGAAAAGTATTATGGCTGAAATGTTGAAATACATGGAAAACGAAGAACAGGCTTTTGATGAAGGTATTGAGGAAGCTGCGTCTGAAGCTACGGACAACAATCATTGCCTGGCGCGTTACGACGGCAAACTATGTACGGCAATCTTTAATCCGTTTTCGGGTTATTATTACGTAGATGATGTTTACGGTGTGATTGAAGAAAGCGAAAAGGAATAATACACCTAATAAGCGCAGCCGTCAAGCGGGATAATCTCCTGATTGGCGGCTATTGCTATATTAATGGTTTTATGATAGAATTTTATAAAATGAAAAAGGAAATAATTGCCATGAGCTTAATTAAAAATATCTCCCTGTTTTAGAGTTCCCGTTCTGTTCGGCGTGGATTTCGGATACGTTTTCGATGATCACCTTCCCGATCAGCGGCAGGGTGAAAGTATAGGTTTTTGACGATCCTGTCATTGAAATCATGACGCATTAATCTTTAGTATGTAAAATAATACGAGGTGACTATGAATATCACGTATAGAAAATTAACTGTGGATGACCTTGACGTGTTTATTAAAATGCGTATCGATCAGTTGCGTGAAGAAGGAGCAAAAGAGGATATCGACCTTGAACCTGCTCTGAGAGACTACTATTTACGTCATTTGTCAGACGGTACTTTTGTATCGTGGCTTGCTTTGGATAAAGACAGAATCATTGGTACAAGCGGAATGTCTATCGTGGAAAAACCGCCTTATTTCGGATGCCCAAGCGGTAAAATCGGATTGCTGTCAAGTATGTTTACCGATCCGAACTATCGAAGAAAAGGGATCGCAAAAACATTGCTCTCAAAGGTAGTTGACGAAGCCGGAGAGCAAGGGTGCGGAACCGTTCAAATCACCGCTTCCGATATGGGAGTGCTTTTATACTCTGATTTCGGCTTTAAAAAGAACGATAACTTTATGCAGTATAAATTATGAATGAATATGAGGCAAAATAAGAAAACAAAAGCAATTTTTATAGATTTTTACGGTACACTGGTCAGGAAACCTTCGCAGCGCTGCAACCATTGGCGGGAAGCAAGTCGGTGTGTGTGAAATCAGCGTCTCGGGCAACATCCGGACAATAACGCGCACCGGTGTTGATCCCGAGTACGGCGGAAGGGGAATCGCAAAAAACTTGTTTTGAAGTAGATAGAAGCCGCCTGTTCCAGAAATGCGAAGATCGTGCCGCTTTGCTCGTGTGCAGAATAATTGATGTCAGGCAGAGAGGAATACCGGGACGTACTTAAATAAGCAATTCTTCTTAACATACATCAATGCGTTTTGCGGCGATTGGTGATATGCTTTCTTTCAGGAGGTCGATACCGATGAAAGAAACAAATATCAAAAACGCAAAAACAGCCGTCACGATCACCACCGCACTTACCTTTTTCGCCGCAGGTTTTGAGGTCATCATGGCTTTCATGGGCAGCAAGCCGGGAATGAATATTTTTGACATCGCTAGCTTCGCCATGGCGAATCCGAACGTCTACTGTCTGATCCTGATTCTGGTGAATATCATTCTTCTGCCTTCGGCAATCCTGCTGTACAGGCAAAACGGAATCAGCCTGAAAAAGGAAATCGCAGAGAAGAAAACGCTTGGCAGGGATATTCTGTTCGGACTCGCGGCATTGGCGGCATCTCTCATGGTGAGTCTTGGATATGCTTTTGTTTTTGCCGCCGGCAGAACAGAGCTTGCCTTTGTCGATACCGACACGTCCGTTGGTACGACCGTTATAAAAATCATTGCGCTCGTTTTCGTCAGCGGCATTTGCAAGGAGATTTATTTTAGGGGTTTTGCAAAGCGTTTCGCGGAAACGGTTCTCGGAAAAACGAACGCGTTGTTGCTTTTTAATCTGATGTTCGCCATGCTCGATTGGTACAACTTCGGTTTTTCGCTGATTGTGGGCTTTATCTGGATTTGGGCTTACAAAAAGAGCCGTCACATGATTTCCTCCATGATAGCGCACGGCGGCACGAATCTGGCGGGAATTATCTGGTTGCTTGTTATGAGCGGAGTGAATTAAATGAATAAAGAATCCATTATCAGACAACTGAAAAGGCTCTCTGCGGAGAATGATCTCACCTTTGAGGATGATGTGCTGAGAAAAGCCGTAGAGCTTGCACGGTTCAGGGTTTATCCGAAAGGGTCTGTCATTAAGAGTATCGGCGACAGGGCAGATTCCGTCGCGATTGTGCTTGACGGACTGGTGCGCGGCTATTATATCGACGTCGACGGCAACGACATCACACGCGGCTTTGGCATAAACGGCGGCTTGTGTATGGACGAGGGCGTGATGGGCTATGAGGAATATATCTGCGTGTGGGAGCCGATAGAAGAATCCACGCTGATGCTTTTCAACGTAAAGGATTTCAAGTCGCTTATCATGAGCAGCGAGGATTTAAAAACTCTTTGGATTCAGCTGCTGGAGGAAGGCTTGCGCTACAAAATGTACCGCGAGAACGGCTTCCTCGTTGAGAACGCGACGGAGAGGTACCTGCATTTCAGAAGGCTTTTCCCGATGCTCTGCGAACGTGTGCCGCAAAAGCACATCGCCACCTACCTCGGAATCACCCCCGAATCACTGAGCAGGATCCGCAAGGCGATGAAGGAAGGATAAATCAGATGTTGTCGGACTCAGTATGTATTTATCTGAAACCATATTGTTAAAATCCGCTTTCTGATATTACGCAGAAAGCGGGTTTTGCTGCTTTATTCATCAGTACTGAACGGCATTAACTCAAACGGGTTTAAGCGTGATCTGTTTCTGTGTTATGCCAAGCTCCGGTTGTCTGTTGCGGAGAATTTTTGAGAAATGTTAACCTTTCATAATTGGCTTTTGCTGACATCTACCCAAGCCACATACTGCGAGTATTTTTCGAGCTCAGGCAGTGTTAGTTCGATAGCGCTGTTGCTACTTCCGCAGGCAGGAAAGACAGTTTGAAATCTCCTGAGCGATTCGTCCAGATAAACTTTGACACCGTCATTTATCGCAAAGGGACAAACACCGCCGACCGAATAACCGATTAACTGCGTCACTTCATCTGCTTTGAGCATTTTTGCTTTTGCTCCAAACTGCGCTTTGTATTTTTTGTTGTCGATTTTGACGTCTCCGGCGGTGACGATAAGAATCGGGTTGCCATTCACCATAAATGACAGCGTCTTGGCAATTCTGCAAGGCTCGCAATTCAAAGCCTTTGAGGCAAGCTCAACCGTTGCGCTCGATACCTCAAATTCCTCAATTCTGTCTTTTATTCCGTATTGCTTAAAATACTCTTTTACCTTTTCAACAGACATGATATTACCTCGTTTCAAACCCATTAAGCATTTTATAGAGTCCGTCCGTGAAATCTCTGTAATGCTTCGGAAAATTCTGTGAGCCGTCGGCTCTTATTTTTTTGTCGCCGTTGACAACTGCGTAGAGCGAAAACATCGTTCCGTCCAGAACGCCGCGAGGATGTTTGCCGTGAAAGCCGTCCCATAAGAGCAGCTTACACTCGTTGAGCAGCGACAGCATTGTAACGTTACTGACCAATACCCGCTTTTCAAGGATGCGCTCATTTTCCGGATAGCGGTGCCGGATTTGATACTGAGACACCTCGGCAACATCGCCTTTCATAACGATTTCATAATCGACAGAATAACGCATGCCGCTTATGTGCAGCGTAATGATTTCAAAGGATTCAATTTGCGTATTCCCTTTATTTTTCATAGCAGTTTCCACCTTTTTATTTCTTTCGGAATGGTTTTGATAAAAGGATAATTCCCTTCATTTGCAAAACTCCTTTACCGATTCTTTTTGATAGAACGGGCAGCGTTCTTTTATGCACTGCCGATCTATCGGATAAGCGTTTTCATTTTTCTGCCGTCTGCTATAAGAATTCCTTCATCCTGCATTCTGCCGAGCTCACGGGAGAGTGCGCTGCGGTTTACGCCGAGGTATTCTGCGAGGACAGTTTTGTTGAACGGGATTTTCACATAGCCGTTCTTATCCTTTGGCAGAGTACCGAGATAAAACAGGATCCTTTCACGCAGGCTTTTGCGGCTTAGGATTCTCACTTTCTGATTCAGAATCAGGTTTTTGCGCGCAAGGCTTTTGATAAGGTTTTCGGAGAGAATAACACGAATCGGCGACTGAATATCCGAATGATAAATAACACTCAGATCAATAAACAAAACAATGCAATCCTCGACAGCCCTGACTTGCACAGGGCTGTTTTTTGCGTTATTAATTACGAGTGCTTCGCCGAAAAGGTAACCGCCGCAGAATGAGTGCATTGTGATCTGATCGAAGTTTTCGTTCTGAAAAGAGCTTTCAATTCTTCCCTTCAAAAGCAGTCCCGCACTTGGTAATTCGCCGCCGAGCTGAACAATGAAATCATCCTTTTCGATTTTTTTGATACGTCCGTTCAGAAGCTTAATCGCGTCGGCAAGCTGTTCATCCTTAATGTTGTCAAATAAATAGCATTTCCTGATGGATAACAGGTAGTCTTTATTGGTAATCATAGTAAATTCACCTCACTAAAATAATATCATAGAAATGTTGCTGTGGCAACAGATATTTTGAGAAGAATGGTTTACACTATAATCAGAAAAGAAAAAGGAGGGCAACGTAATGAGCTATAAAGCTTGGCAAAACAAAACCGAAGATTTTAAAAAGATAGATGTCAGAGAAATTCAAGGCAACTTTTTCCAAGGAATTAAAAAGCACGCCGTAAACACGAAGGTCGGAAACGGCTTGGAAATCGTACAGAGCTTTGACCCGATTCCGCTTTACGAGGTGATGGAAGGTCTGGGCTTTGAGCATTATACCGAGCAGGTCAGTGAAAATGAGTTTCACGCTTATTTCTACCGCACGGAGCAGAAGCAGGATAACGGCGATATTCCGATGCGGCCCGCGGCGCTCACCAATATGCCGCTGATCGACGAGGAGCTCGGCAAGGTTGCCGTTCAGTTCTGGGACGTAACGTGGAATGACAGAAAACGTCGTCTGCCTTATGAAATCCGTCTCCTGCTTTCACTGACAAACGCTGTCGGCGCGGGCAGAATGCGGCAGGCGACAAGAGAGCTAGTCAAAGCGTATATCCACGGACTTGATTCCGCAGCTCTCGATGATGTGTTTGAGCTGTTGGCGTGGAATCAGGGAATCGGCTATTTCAGCTCTGAAATCGGACCGTCTACCTTGTTCGCTGCCTATAAGACCATCAAGAATATGGAAAACAAGGGCAAAACTCGCGCTGAAATCGCAGAGGTATTAACCGAAAAATTCGGCGAGAAAAACCCCGATGTCAAGGTGATGTAAATGAAAGAAAAAACAGGCGCGGTATTCAGTATCGCAGAGGACAATCAGCCTGTGGCAGGCTGTACGATTTCAAAAGCCGTGTATGATAACGGCACGGATTATATCTCCTATTTCTCGCTTGCTCAGGACACCGACATCAGCGCGGAGCTTTACGGTTATCATAAGCTGATTCTGCTCCACGAGGGCGATTTGGAGGTCTATACAGACAAGGAAGTATTCACACTTGAAAAGGGTGATTGTATCCTCACGCCGACCGACACTCCCGTAGGAATGAGAACAGACGCAAAAGCAATTTATACAGAAATATCTATCAGGAGGAACACCATGAATAATGAAGTAAAAGCAGGAGAGGTTTTCAAGCTCGCGGAATTATTACCCTATCAGGAAGGCAAAATCATCAATATGGACGTAGCCCATAACGAGAAGATGAAGTTCGTCATTATGAGCTTTGACGAAGGCACGGGACTTACTGAGCACGCCGCGCCGGGCGAAGCGCTGATTTTCGCTCTTGACGGCGAGGGCGTCATTGGCTATGAAGGCAGGGAACATCCTATCAAAGCGGGTGAGAATTTCAAATTCGCTGCAGGCGGTAGGCATTGGGTTAAGGCTGACGGCAGATTCAAGATGGCTCTGCTGATGACATCGGGGTGAGTTACTATGAAAGTATGTATCAATAAAAACGACTGTATCGGCTGCGGACTCTGTGCTGATATCGCGCCCGAGGTTTTTGAAGTGGATGGCGGAACAGCAGCGTATATCGGAGAGATCACGGACAAAAATAAAATCAGCGTGACGGATGCGGCAGACGGCTGTCCCGTCGGAGCGATCAGTATTGAAGAATAAGGAGAGATAACTATGGTAGAAATAAACAGCAGAAAAGCCGCCATTATCGGCTGCGGATTTGTAGGGTCGGCTTCGGCGTTCGCGCTGATGGAAAGCCACCTTTTCTCGGAAATCGTCCTGATTGACGCGGACAAAAACAGAGCCGAGGGCGAGGCTCTTGACATCAGCCACGGACTTCCTTTCTCAAAGCCTATGCAGATTTACGCGGGCACCTATGAGGACATCAGTGACGCTGCGGTAGTTATCGTCACCGCGGGCGCGGGACAAAAACCGGGGGAGACAAGGCTTGACTTAGTGAAAAAGAACGTCGCGATCTTCAAGTCGATTATCCCTGAAATTGCAAAATACAATAAAAACGGAATTCTCTTAATCGTCGCCAATCCCGTTGATATCCTGACTTACGTCGCAAAGCAGCTCAGCGGTTTTCCGTCAAACAGAGTGTTCGGTTCGGGTACGGTTCTCGACACAGCAAGACTGAAATATCTGCTCGGCGAGCACCTCGGCGTTGACAGCAGAAGCATACACGCGTTCATCATCGGCGAGCACGGCGACAGTGAAATTGCCGCATGGAGCAGCGCCAATGTCTCGGGCGTTCCGCTGCATAAATTCTGCGAGATGCGCGGACACTATCAGCATCAAAGGGCAATGCGCGAAATCGCCGAGGGCGTGAAGAACAGCGCTTACGAAATCATCGAGAAGAAAAGAGCCACTTACTACGGCATCGCGATGTCGGTACGCCGTATCTGCGAGGCAATCGTGAGGGATGAAAAATCTATACTTCCCGTTTCCAGTATGCAGACAAGTGAAGAAATCAACGGCGTAGCGCTGAGTATGCCTGCCATCGTCGGAAAGCAGGGCGTGGAAGGTCAGGTTCCGATTGAACTTAACAACGAAGAAAAGGCGGCGCTCAAAAAGTCCGCCGATACCTTAAAGGCAGTTCTGAAAGATGTATTGGGAGAGTGATTCGGTTGAAGCCTGATTATACCAATAAACACGAAAAAGCCGCGGCTCTGATCGCAGTAAAAGGTCATCCGCTTTACACATTCACGCAGGAAAACAACGCTCTTTCTGAGCTGATTGAGCAGGTCAGAGCAAGCGGCGAGATTGAAGCAATACGCGGAATCTCGGTTCACTATGCCAAGAAAGGCGACTTGCTCTATCCGCTTTTGAAAGCGAAGTATGATATTGCGGGACCGAGCGATTTGATGTGGACAGACGACGATGAAATCCGAGACGAAATATCCGCGCTGGCAAAGGAAGCCGAGCGCGGAGAGAATTGGAAAAAACGCCTCAACGCCGTTATTGACAAGGCGGAGCAGATGATCGTCAAAGACCAAAGGGTGCTGTTTCCCATTTGCGCCGTCAACTTTACCGAGGACGAGTGGAAGGGAATTTACCTTGACTCCAAAGCATATGGGTGGCTGAAATCATCAGCGCCCATAAGGATAATAAAATAGTCGTAATGAGTGACAGCGTGACTTGAACCCTCGGCACGCGGTTTTGGAGTTACTCTGGGGATTTGTTAAGTGAAATTTTTTAGTCACTATTAACGTTAATTAGCCCCGAAAAAGCTCTTAAACTTAGTAAAAACGCCGACAAAATTGGTGAAAAATTCACCGCCTCTGCATTTTTTCTGCACGTCGGTTAGAAAAGCGTTAGAAACGCCGTGCAGAAATTCGTTCGATAAACAGTGATAAAACAACCATCAGTCAATCAATCGCGCTGCATTTTTTCACCCTCAAAATAATCATGAGTGGTCGATATATTGAACTTAATTACGCTTGTATGAAATCCTTTTGCATAAAGAAAGCATAACCTCAGTTAATTGATCATCGGATATTTCGCCGTCGATCCATTGTCTAAAAAACTCATTTGTTTCATCGGGAATTGGAACGCCTTCAATGCTGTTAATCGCCTTTGCAACCTTGACAGCTCTCAGGCGTTTTTCTTTTGCTTCATATTTCACGTTGTTTTCGCCTTATACTTCTTAACAAGTTCCGCTTTAATCTGTTCTATCGTTAATTCGCCGTTAACCCATTGTGAGGATAATCGTTTCGTTTCTTCAGATACAGGAACGCCCTCAATGCTGTTAATGGCATATGCGGTTTTTTCCGCACGTCTGCGTTTAGCAATTTCCGTTGCAGTCATAAAAGCGAACTCCTCTCTTGGTTTTATTGTACTCAATCCGCAGTGAATAGTCAAGTGAAAGACGGAAGGCGTTTTTGGTTTCATCTCTCATTTTCAGAAAAGAATTTGATAGATGAATTGATTTTTGAGAGATGAAATGTTATACTGATAGCGGAGTGATCGTTATGCAGAAATATCCGTTTCAAATTAACACGAAAATTTTAAAACTGACAGCGGAAATATCTGAGCTCGTCGGCTCTATGTCAACACTGACGGAAGCCGCGCGCTCACCGCAGTTAAGAAGGAATAACAGAATAAAAACGATCTATTCCTCGCTTGCGATCGAGCAGAACACGCTGAGCTTAGAGCAAGTCACGGCAGTGTTGTCTGGCAAGCGCGTACTGGCTCCGCCGAAGGACATCGCGGAGGTTCAGAACGCGTTTGAGATTTATGATAGACTTGACGAGCTGAATCCGTATTCAATTGACGATTTGCTCACTGCCCATTCCGTCATGGTAAGAGGCTT
>NZ_JAHLQB010000049.1 GCF_018918205.1 Lachnoclostridium sp. MSJ-17
CTCGGTATGAACGACATCGGCAACTACGGCGTTGACGGAGCTATGGAAAGCGCTGAGAAGCTTATCGACAGGATCAAGGCAAAGTCTGACGGTGCGCTGATTTATATCCAGTCCGTAACTCCTATCCTCGAGGGACACGAATACGATGATTTAAGTAACGAGCATGTCCGAGCCTTCAATGAAAAGCTGAAATCATTCTGCGAAAAGGAAGGCTATAAGTACCTTGATATATACAGCGTGATGGCTGACGAAAACGGTTATCTCCGTGCGGAATATTGCGGCGACGAGGAAGCGCAGGGCATTCACTTTACCGACGACGCATGCGGAATCTGGGCGGATTATCTCAAGAAAAATGTCTGAGGTGTTTGTATGAAGAAAGTTATCGCCGTTCTGTGCGCGTTGCTGACGGCTTCTGTCATTATGTGCTCCTGTTCACAGTCAAAGGTCAAGCCGCTCTCACAGGTTTTCGATTCAATAAAGGAGCAGGTGGA
This sequence comes from Lachnoclostridium sp. MSJ-17, assembly GCF_018918205.1. Classification (GTDB taxonomy): domain Bacteria; phylum Bacillota; class Clostridia; order Oscillospirales; family Acutalibacteraceae; genus Ruminococcoides. Next base: position 492 of record NZ_JAHLQB010000049.1, read on the forward strand.
GCTCTCTGAGATGACAGAGTTTGAGTTTGTATCCGCTCTTGACCGATACTATGGTATTACGTCTGACGAGGTTGTCGAGTTTGCGGGCGGAATTAACAATTCAGGCGTAAACCAAGAGGAGATCGTCATGATTATGGCGGTTGATTCAAAGTCTGCCGACCATATCCAGACCGTACTTGAGAACCGCAGACAGGCTAAGTACAATGAGAACAAGAATTACAACCCCGAACAGGCTCAGATGATCGAGAGCTGCTCGGTTGACAGACACGGAATGTACATCGCCATGTTTATCTCCGAAAACGCGGATAAGATCCGTGATATTTACAATACTCAGCTTGAATTCTGATGATTGCGGCAGTCATTTTTGACCGCCGCAATTTTTTACTTAAAATGAAAAATAGATAGTGATTTTTTGTATAATCTGTGATATAATATACACGACGAATTAGTCTGAAACTGAAAATACAAAAAAGGAGTTGTAAAAATGACAAAGAAAAGATTACTTTCGGTTCTCTCAATAGGTGCGGCATCCGTTATGCTTGCAGCAGCACTTTCTGCCTGCGGCGGAAGCGGTTCAAACGCTGCTCTTGACGAGAGTAAGGCTGCGGCAAAGAAGTGCCTGTCCGAATACGATTCGGGCAAAAATGCCGCTGTCTTCGCGTTCGCAAATGGCGCGTACTCAAAGGCAAAGGAAGCGGCGGGCAAGGTCACTGCCGACAGCAGCGCTGAGGATATCGAGAAGGCAGTAAAAGAACTCGGCGTTGACAGACTCGATATTACGGACGAAGCCGGTGTTGTTACAGCGTGCTATCCCGAGGGCGACAAGGACAAGAGCATCAAGGATATCGATGACATTGCCGTATTCAATAAGATTGTCAAGGGCATATCCGACAAGTATATGAAGGATCCCGAGTATAACTCCGAGAAAAAATCCTATTACGTTCTCGCCGGCGTCAGAAAAGACGAGGGCGGTGTTTCGGTAGTCGGATATTTTGACGACGGTTACGCTGCGGTTATCGGCGGAGACCTCGCGGAGAAGTGCGGCGAAAATACTGTTGTTATAAGCAAGGACAAGGTTATCAGCAGCTCGCTCGACGGCGTCGAGATTGGAGCAAGCCTTGATGATATCGGCGTCAAGAGCGACGACCTCAAGAAGGACAGCTTTGAGCTTACCGTCAACGGCAAGAAGTACACAGCGGCGGCAGTCACAAAGGGCGATATCACAGCTATCGCGGCTGTTCCCGCGTAAACTATTATTTTGAGGTGAATTCATGATACCGCAGGACCCTATGATTTTGCTCAGCTATCTGAACACGAAGCTGCGTGACGAATACGCGTCGCTTGATTTGCTGTGCGACGATTTGCAGCTTGATAAAGCCGAAGTATCACGAAAAATGTCGTCTATAGATTATTCCTATGACGAAGCGCTGAACCGCTTTGTATAGATATCGGTATGGAGAGCTTTAATTTGAAGCTTGCGGGCGTTGTTATCGGCGTGAGCTGTCAATATAATTCCACAAAAGAATATTGCCGGGGCTATATCACCGATGCAGCGCCCTGTTTTTCAGTTTCGGTCAGTTCAGAGGATATCGAAGCTGAAAAAGACTATTTCAGCGAGGAGCGAAGTCCCGGATATCTTGAAAAGCTCGCGCTTTACCGTAAGATTTGCGAGGGTCTTGTAGATTACGGCATTTTTCTTCTTCACGGTTCCGCTGTTGCTGTGGACGGCGAGGTTTACATCTTTGTCGCGCCGAGCGGAACAGGAAAATCGACCCATACTTCGCTTTGGCGGAAGCTTCTGGTTCCTCTCGGACATGAGGTTGTCATGGTCAACGACGACAAACCGTTGATTCGCGTTGCGGACGGCAGCGTTTTTGCCTGCGGGACTCCGTGGAACGGCGCGCATCATCTGAGTGAAAACGTGTCATTGCCTGTTAAGGCTATCTGCGTTTTAGAGCGAGGAACAAACAATTGTATCGCGGAGATAACGTCTGCCCAGGCGTTTGCCGCATTGTACCGTTTTTCCTATCGCCCGAAGGATTCCCGCAGTATTGATTTGGTTCTCGGAATGCTTGAAGAAGTTATTCGCTGCGTGCGTTTTTACCGTTTAAAGTGCGATATTTCGACTGATGCCGCGCAAAAATCCTACAACATGATGAAACAAGGAGATTAATATGAAGCTGAAAAAAGAAATGCTGACACATACCATGGATGGTTCTCAGGTTATGGTATCCACTGATAAGGACGTTTTTTCGGGGATCGTCACCTCAAATAAAACCGCCGCGTTTATCGTGGACTGTCTGAAAGATGAAACTACCCCCGATGCAATCAAAAAAGCGATGTTTGACAAGTACGACGCCCCTATGGAAATGATCTCGGAAGATGTTGACGAAGTGATTTCAAAGCTCCGCTCAATAGGAGTTATCGACGAATAATGAATATCGAGCAGTATCTCAGCGATCACGATTCTCTTGTTTATTCCAACAAGGGCGTAAGTATGCTTCCGATGCTCAGGCAGGGACGCGATTTGATGATAGTCCGCCGCAAGCGTGAGGGAGAGCGTCTGAAAAAATATGACGTTGCGATATATATCCGTCCGCCGCACGATTATGTGCTTCACCGTATCATCAGAGTAGATGAGGACGGGTATGTTTTTCTGGGCGATAATTGCGAGAACAAGGAATACGGTATCCGTGAGGAACAGGTAATCGCGGTTATGACCGCTTTTGTCCATAAAGGTAAACAGATTGAAGTCAATAATAAGGGCTATATTTTTTATTCCCGATTCTGGTATTTTGTTTACCCGTTAAGGCGAATGTGTCGGAGGTCAAAGCGTTTTATCAAAAATATAATTAAATCGATCGGCAGGAAGTAATTTCTGCCGATTTTCTCTTGCAAATATCGAACAGATGTGCTATAATATATGCGAAAGGTGGTGCGCGTTATGGAAGAAAAACGTTATATCGCAATTGACTTAAAATCGTTTTATGCTTCTGTGGAATGCGTGGCGCGCGGTCTGGATCCGCTCGGCACAAATCTGGTGGTTGCCGACGAAAGCCGCACCGAAAAAACCATATGTCTCGCGGTGTCTCCGTCGCTCAAGGCGTACGGCATTCCGGGCAGAGCAAGACTGTTCGAGGTGTACGAGAAGCTCAGCGATGTCAACGCGCGGCGGCGTACTCACGCTCCGGGCGGTAAGTTTTGCGGTTCTTCGCAGTTCAAGTATTTTCTCGACCGCTGTCCGCACATGTCTGTTGATTTCATTATTGCCAGACCAAGAATGGCTCTGTATATGAAGGTCAGCGCTCAGATTTACCGCGTATACCTGAAATATATCGCGCCCGAGGATATTCATGTCTATTCGGTCGACGAGGTTTTTATAGACGCGACAAACTACCTGAAAACATATAAAATGACTGCCCGCGAGCTTGCGGATGTTATGATCCGCGACGTTCTCTCTCAGACGGGAATCACGGCAACGGCGGGTATCGGAACGAACCTGTACCTCGCAAAAATAGCCATGGATATCGACGCGAAGCACATTGAAGCCGACCGCGACGGTGTGAGGATCGCCGAGCTCAATGAAAGAACCTACCGCGAGCGGCTTTGGGGTCATCGCCCGATCACGGATTTTTGGAGAGTGGGCAGAGGAATATCAAAAAGACTCGAGAGCTGCGGGATGTTCACTATGGGCGATATTGCACGCTGTTCCGTGCGCAACGAAGATTTGCTCTATAAGCTGTTCGGAAAAAACGCCGAGCTGCTTATCGACCACGCGTGGGGCTATGAGCCGTGCACGATTTCCGAAATAAAGGCATATACGCCGGAAAACACCTCGCTGAGCGTAGGTCAGGTGCTCTCAAAGCCGTATGATTTTGAGCACGCCAGGCTGATTATCCGCGAAATGTCGGAGCAGCTTCTCCTCGACCTTGTAAAAAAGGGACTTGTGACAGACCAGGTAGTTCTGACCGTCGGTTACGACGTCGTCAGTCTGAAGCAGGCGTTCAGAGGTGAAATCACCACCGATTACTACGGCAGGGAGATTCCGCGTCATGCACACGGAACGGAAAATCTAGGCGGCTTTACCTCGTCGGGAAAAATCTTTGTTGAGGCGGCAATCAGGCTTTTTGAACGTATCGCTGACAGAAACCTCTATATTCGCCGCATGTATATAGTCGCGAACCACACAACGCCGAAAAAAAACGTGAACGACAGCGGAAAAGCGGTTCAGCTCAGCCTTTTCGACGCAGCGCCTGCCGTAATCAGGGAAGACGTAAAGGAGAAAAAAATCCAGCAGTCTATACTTTCGCTTCAAAGACGTTACGGCAAAAACGCCGTGCTGAAGGGTATGAATCTCAAGGAAGGCGCGACCGCGATCGAGCGCAACGGACAAATCGGCGGTCATAGGGCATAATAGGAGAGAGCGGTATGATAAAAGACAACTACGACGATATAATCGATTTACCACGGCATGTTTCCGAAAAGCGTCTGCCGATGCCGCTGCATGACCGGGCGGCACAGTTCGCGCCGTTTGCCGCGCTTACAGGCTACGACGCGGCAATTGATGAAGCTACCAAGAAAGGCGCCGGAGATATCGGCGATGAATAAGATAAAAATCCAAGAGACGCTCAGGCGCCTCTTTTTGTTTACTCACTATTCAGGGCGAAAAACATAGTATGTAATGCAAGGTGTTATGCTTGTAAGAAAACGAAAGGAGAATTCATGTGAAGCTTGATGACTTCATAAATGAACAATACGGAATACCAAAGCTTCCCGAAAACCCGGTTTACGCGATGGCTTACGTGCCGTTTCAGCGTGAACAGCCAAAGGTCTATTCGCCCGACCAGGGACTTGTTGCGGGTACTATGTTCCCGTCTCTTGACAAGCCGTTTTACGGCGGCAAATGCGGTGATGTGAAATGACGAAGAGAGAAACACTGCTTAAAAAAATATCAACCTATCAATTTGCGGCACTTGATATGCAGATATACCTCGACACCCACCCCAATGACCGCGCTGCGCTCGAAAAGGCTGAGAAATACAAGGCGATGGCGAGACCGCTGATTGAACAGTACGAGGAGCAATACGGTCCTCTTACCAAAAAGGTCACAGATACAAACACCTGGACATGGGTCAAGGGACCGTGGCCGTGGGAAAGCGAGGATGACTGCTGATGTTTATATACGAAAAAAAGCTGCAATACCCCGTCAATATCAAAACCCCGAACCCTAAGCTCGCGAAGCTGATAATAACCCAGTACGGCGGACCTGACGGGGAGCTAGGCGCGTCGATGCGTTATCTCAGTCAGCGATTCACAATGCCGATGCCCGAATTAAAAGGCACATTAACGGATATAGGCACCGAGGAGCTTAATCATCTTGAGATGATCGGTGCAATTGTATATCAGCTGACGAAGAATCTGACAGAGGAACAGATAAAGGCGGCAGGATTTGAGGATTATTTTGTCGACCATACGACGGGCATTTATCCGCAGTCCGCGTCAGGTGTTCCGTGGACGGCGGCAGGTATGCAGAGCAAGGGAGACGCGATTACCGACCTTCACGAGAATATGGCTGCGGAACAGAAAGCGAGGTCGACATATGACAACATTCTGCGCTTCTGTGACGACTATGACGTTAAGGACGCGATCCGATTCCTGAGAGCGCGAGAGGTTGTGCATTATCAGCGCTTCGGAGAGAATCTCCGTCTGCTTACCGATAAACTCGACAGTAAAAATTTCTACGCCTTCAATCCCGAATTCGACAAGGCGTGTTTTAGGAACAAAAAATAATTTATATAAAAACCGTCAGCCGCGAATTGCTCTGCAGCTGACGGTTTGTTTTGATTATGTTTTACAGCTCAACGTTGAACAGGTTGCGCATATGATTGATAAGGTCATCAGAGGTCGCGTTTATCAGCGAAGCCTCGTTGATTCCGCTGAGTCGTTTCAGCTCGTTTGTAGCTTGTGAATCCTTTGTAAGGTTATATCCAATGGTGTAAACGGGGATTTTCAGACCGCCTACGATCGGCGCGACTCTGTCGAGACTGTAGCCGCGGTTCTGTTCGCCGTCGGAAAGTACAAAGAGCATTATTTTCGCGTTCGGAATCTCCTCTTTCTTGTCAACCATCATTTTCAGCGCGACAAGAACAGCGTTGTAGGTCGCTGTGCTGCCCTCAATGTCGAGAGCCTTGACCGCGCCTGAGAAGTACGCCCTGTGCTCGTCGTCGAACACATCGATCGGAAGGTTTATGTGTACGTTGTCGGCGAACGACACAAGACCGATGTAGTTGTCGGAGCTGATGTATGACGAGGTAGAGAGCAATGATTCTTTTAAGGAATTAATCGGCGAACCTGCCATACTTCCCGAAACGTCGGCAACGAATACCGCGATAATCGGCTGACCGCCGTCCTTACTCTGCTTCCAGATTTTCTGTGCGGCAAGATAACCCGCGCCGTCCATTCCGTTAGGCTGGCTCTTGTAATCATTATGAAGGTTAAAGCCCTTCTTGTCAGCGAGATTCTGTGATTCGTCGTTCAGACAGAATTCTGTAAACAGCTTTGCCGCTTCCTGCTTTTCGGCGGAAACATAGTCGAAGGTGTACAGCGGGTGGTCGTGACGGATTCCCGCCGGAGTGTAAACGTAGTTTTTAAGCTCCGGTGTGTTGTGGTAAGCCTGTTCCTCCATAACCATCGCCTTGATGATTCCCTTTGTTGCCTGGTCACGGAGAACGCCGGTGGTGTAGGCGACAGGCGGCGACTGCTTCTGGTAGTCGATCAGTTTTTGCTGAGCAGTCTCAGACAGCGGATCGTCCTTGTCAAAGGCGTAGAGCATAGAGGTCAGGATATTTAGTCCGGTCGACGAGGTATAGGGGTTGGTATACGCAAAGGTCAGATCGCCGGCAAGAGAAGCATTGAGAACATTCTCGAGCGTAACGTCACCGTATTTTTCTGAAAAAGAATCATAAGTGTTCTTTTCCATTAATACGCCTGCGGTGTTTCCGGCAATTCTGTCGGCAAGCTCTACGGTGCCGACGCCCTTTGCCGCAAGCATCAGTCCCCAGGCATCACTGCTGGGAGCGTATACGTCAGGCTTGTAATCGCCCTCGGTCATATAGGTCAGCACCTCGCCCGAGGTGATTTTGCGGATCGTAACGCTGACGCTTTTGCCGCCTACGGTTGCGCCGCTGCGGTTAAAGTTCTCAGCGACTACGTTCATCCAGTCGTCGGGAGAATCGGAGCTGAACTCGGTTGCCGCGGCGACTTCAATGTTAATGCTGCCGTTTCCTTCCACGGTGATAGGGAAGGTCTTGATGTCGGCGAGCGTCGCGGCTGCCGATTCGTTCTTGTAAATGTCGAGCTGCGGCTTGACCTCGTCCGTCTGGATCTGGTCGTTAAAAGCTTTAAGCTCCTTGATTGCCTCGTCATAGGAATAAACCTTTTCGGTGCCCGATTCGTATTTGGTGCAGCCTGCGGCGATTCCCGAGAGCATCGCGAGCGACATAACACCCGCGACGATTCTTTTAGTGTTTTTCATTATTACCTCCCATAGACGACTTCATAACCTTGAGCCAAGCGTCGAGCTCGCTTCTGTCGCTGACGCCGCTGCGGTTGTAGTTGTTTATATAGGCGACGGAATATCTCAATAGAGTAGCTACGGTGTTCAGCTCCTCCTCGTTATCGGATAGGGAGGAGTTGATAATATTGCCGTCAAGCTCGTTGACGCTGCTTTTGCTGTCCTCGACAAGAATGCAGCAGTTGATGATATTGCGGATATTTCGGCAGATGCGCTTCTCGCTCTCGTCGATTATCTCAATCGTGTCCTCGAGATAGATAGCCTCATTTGCCTCAAGAAGGCTCCGGTGACGTGACTGATATGTGTCGATTCTGTCCATCTGCTCCAGACACGTTTCGACGAGCGTGTTGAGGTTAGGGTTTTTGCGGCGGAGCTGCTCAAGACGGATGCGAGTCTTTTCCGGGTTAAGGCTGTCCTTCGCGTAATCCGAAAACTGTTTTCTGTCGGTTTCGCGGTCATGCTCGAGCTGCTTTTGGCTGTTGTGACGCTGAACCACCGCCGGTATTGTACCGCCGGCAAGTGCAGTCACACCCGCGCCTAGAGTAACGGCGGAAATAGTCGAGAGCATGCTTACTCCGCGTATACCGATAGCTACAATCATAGATGATGAAGCCAAAAGCCCTGCCGCTATTCCGGCAAGTCCGATTACGGACAGTATGGCGCCGAGTATTCTTAGCGCTTTCAGCATGATTCATCACCTCTTAATTTCAAAATTGTTTTCATTGATTTCCCGCGGTAGCAGAGAGAATTCCCTGTACGAGCTCGCGCTCAGAATTCGCGATAACCTGAACCGCTGCGCGTCTGTCCTGAGCGCCCTTCTGTTCAATAGCGATGTAGTCGAGAACTGCGCCGGTGATTTCCTTGTTGACATAGTCGATTGTTTCGATATCAATAATGCTTCTCTGTGAGGACTTGGCGGATTCGACCACGCCGAGGTGGAACTGAGCCGCCTGCTCGCGGAGCATCTTGTTTGTGAGATCGTCAACAGCGTTTGCAGCCTGTGCAGCCTGCAAATTGTTGTTGATAGCGATCGACATGGCGATTTTCTTTCTCCACAGGGGCATGGTGTTAACTATGCTGCTCTGGAGCTTGAGAGTCATATCCTGGTCATTGTGCTGGATCATGCGTATCTGCGGAGCGGATTGCAGACAGCTTGTACGTGTGAGACGGAGATTGTGTACCTGCTTTTCAAACTGGTCAAGGTTCTTGGCGAAGTTGTCCGCAAGCATTGCGTCCTCGGGCAGACCCGAAGCCTGAGCCTTTGCGTAAAGTTCGGCAAGCTCTCCTTTTCTCGCGTCCTCGATAGCCAGCTCGGCAGCCTTGATATACATAGTCAGAGCCTTGAAGGTGTTCCAGTTCTCGTCGTACAGAGCGTCGAGCATCGCGATATCCTTCTGCAGGTTCAGCTTGTGACCCTCGAGCTGCTTTTCAATGCGCTCAAGCGTTTTTTCAGCACTTTCGTTGCGTGTGCGGGTGGTTATTGCGGCGCCCTTGATCTTCTTGAAGAAGTTCGAGAGAAATCCGCCCTGATCCTTGCCGCCCTCAGCGCCGTCCATAGCGACGACCATCTCGACAAGAAGGCTGCTGATTTCGCCTGTATTCTTGGTTTTTACGTCCTGAAGAGTCTTTGTTGCGATTGCAGCGGACTGCTTCTGAATAGTCGCGCCGTAGTTTGTAATGATTTCGGTCTTGTGCAAATCAATTTTTTTAGCGAAAGCCTCGACCTGAGCCTGCTCCTCAGCGGAGAGCTTCTCAACCTCGCTCAATACCTTCTGAGCCGCGAGAGCGTTTTCCTGCTCATTGACGGGATTTGCGGGTTCCTCGGGTACTCCGTCGAGAACTAATTGAATATCAGCCATAGTTTATTCATCCTTTCAAAAATAAACAAAAAATATTTTCTTTTAAAGTACATTATAACAAATCTGCTTGATTATTGTCAATAGTTTAACATAAAATATTGTCCCCGAACAGGAAACCTGAACGGGGACGGAAGTAAATGAAGAATGATGTTATACAACTGAATTGAGATAATCTGTGATTTCCGCTTCGGTGGTCATCGCCATAACCTTCTCGGCGACAGCGTCGGCTTCTTCCTTTGTCCACTTGGAGATATTCTTTCTCACTCTGAGGACAGACGGTGCGGAAACGCTGAATTCGGTAAGTCCGAAGGAGATCAGCAGAGGAATCATCATCGGGTTAGCGGCTGCCTCACCGCACATACCGACGGGAATGTTGTTCTCGCGGGCATTCTTGATAATACGGCGGATCATGCGGAGTACGCTGGGCTGGAACGGGGAATAGAGGTAAGAAACATCGCCGTTGCCTCTGTCAGCAGCCATTGTGTAGCCTGTGAGATCATTCGTACCGATACTGAAGAAGTCGGCTTCCTTGGCGAGAAGATCAGCAATCACGCCTGAGGCGGCGGTTTCGGTCATTACGCCGACCTGAATATTCTCGTCAAACTCAATACCTGAAGCTCTGAGGTCGTTTTTGGCTTCCTCAACAAGCTCCTTGCCCTGACGAAGCTCCTCGACAGCGGTAATGAGAGGGAACATGATTCGGATATCGCCGAACGCGCTCGCTCTGAGGATAGCCTTGATCTGCGATTTGAACATATCGCGGTTCTTAAGGCAGTAGCGGATAGCGCGGAAGCCCATGAACGGATTTTCTTCCTTCGCGAGTCCGAGATAGGGGATATCCTTGTCGCCGCCGATATCAAGAGTGCGGATGATGAGCGGCTTGCCCTTAAGAATCAGGCTCGCCTGCTTGTAGGCTTCAAACTGCTCGTCCTCTGTGGGCAGGGAGCTTCTGTCCATGAACAGGAATTCCGTACGGAACAGACCTACGCCTTCGCCGTCAGCTTCAACAGCCTTCGTTGCGTCCTTGGGAGTGCCTATGTTGCAGAACAGCTCGTATTCCTCACCGCTCGCGGACAGAGTCTTTTTACCTCTCAGGCTCTCAAGCTCACGGCGCTCTCTTAGGAACGCGTCGCGCTTTGCGCTGTATTCGGTGATCTGTTCCTCTGAGGGAGCTGTAATAACGTCGCCGCTCTTACCGTCAACGATGACCTGCTCACCGCTCGAAAGGCTCGAAACCGCGTTCGGTACACTGAGTACGGCGGGAATTTCGAGAGCTCTGGCAAGAATAGCGGAGTGGGAAGTCTGGGAGCCTGTTTCGGTGATGATTCCGACGATGTTGTCCTTGTTGATACCCGCTGTCATTGAGGGGGTCACTTCTTTCGCGACAAGAACCGTGCCGGCGGGAGCGTCGCTGATTTTTACCTCCTGAATTCCGAGAAGAATAGACAGCAGTCCGTCGCGGATATCCTTTACGTCCGTTGCTCTCTGCATTGTGAGGTCGTCGCCCGTAGCGGAGAACATATCGATAAACATTTTGCAAATCTGTTCAACAGCCGCTTCCGCGCACTGCTGAGCCTTTATCAGGTTCTCGATCTCGCCGCCCATGAACGGGTCGCGGATAATGGCGATGTGACCGAGAAGGATCTCGGCTTCTTTTTCGCCCGTTGACTTGCGGATATTGTCAGCCTGCTCCATGGTATTGTCGCAGAACTTGTCAACAGCGTTTCTGAAACGCTCAAGCTCCGCGTCTACGTCTGTTATCTGTTTAGGCGTATATTCAAGCGACTGCTCGACGATTATCATGACTCTGCCGATACCGATACCGTCGGAGGCGCCGATTCCTTTTAACATATTAATTCACCTCTTGTTTAGGTATAATACTTTAGGGCGACCGCGAGGGTCGCCCCTGAATACAGATTTTTATTCGCCCAAGCCGCTTTCGATCATCTTTACGGCTTCGTCAAGAGCCTTGTCCTCTTCGGGGCCGTCACAGATAAGCTCGATTTCGCTTCCGCACTTGATGCAGGCAGCGATAATGTTGAGCAGACTCTTTGCGTTGTAGTTGTTGCCGTTGAAGTTGATTGTTACATTGCAGGGATATTTGCCCATTGCAGTCGCGAATACGGAAGCCGGACGCATGTGGAAGCCCTGTGCATTAACGAGTGTTACTTTTTTTGATACCATAAGTCAAAACTCCTTTATGTTCATTTTGCGGGGAGAGCGTCGGGCTCTCCGGTTAAAATAATTACAAATTATTTCTTGATAGGTCTCTTGAGGATAGCGAGCATGAGCATACCGAGAACGGAGCCGATAGCGAGCGCCAGGAAGTAGAGAGCGGGATTGCCGATGGTCGGGAGTACGAAGATACCGCCGTGAGGAGCCATCAATGTGCATCCGAAGAGCGCGGAGAGAGCGCCTGCTGCGGCGGAGCCGACGATGCAGCTCGGGATAACCTGGAGCGGATGACCGGCAGCGTAGGGGATAGCGCCCTCGGTGATGAAGGACAGACCCATGATAAAGTTAACAGGACCGTTCTTTCTTTCTTCGTCAGTCCAACGGCTTCTGAAGATAGTGGTGGAGAGAGCGATTGCAATCGGAGGAACCATACCGCCGATCATAACAGCAGCCATGATCATGTAGGTAGCATTGTTGGGCGAGTTAGCGAGCAGACCTGCAGCGGTAACGTAAGCAGCCTTGTTGAACGGGCCGCCCATGTCGATAGCCATCATGCCGGCGAGCAGTGCGCAGAGAGGAACGATGAGAGCGGGGTTCTTAGCCATCTCGGTAACGCCGTTTGTCATACCGGTGTTGATGATACCCATGATCGGGTTGACGGCGCACATCATAACGCCTACGATGCCTAGACCCGCGAGAGGATAGATAAGTACAGGTTTGATACCTTCAAGTGCGCGGGGTAAGTGGTCGCACAGCTTTTCGAGCATCTTCATCAGCCAGCCTGCAACGAAGCCTGCGAGGAGAGCGCCGAGGAAGCCCGATACGGAGGTGCTGTCGCCGCCGGGAGCCGCGAAGGTCGAGCCGACTGCCGCTAGGGAGCCGCCTACGAAGCCGACGAGCAAGCCGGGACGGTCAGCGATTGACATTGCGATAAATCCGGCGAGGATAGGAAGCATGAAGCCGAACGCCACGCCGCCGATTGACTTGAACCAAGCCGCTACGGGAGTTGCGGAGCCGAAGTTGCCGTCCTGGGGAGCGCCCATTGCGGCATCGATCAGGAACGCGATAGCGATAAAGATACCGCCTGCTACAACGAACGGAAGCATGTGGGATACGCCGTTCATCAGGTGTTTATAAAGCTTTCTGCCGAAGCTCTCGTTGCCGCCGCCGTCAGAGGACGCCGCGGCTGCCTTATCGGAATGGAATACGGGAGCCTGACCGTTAATGATTTTGTTGATGAGTTCCTCGGGCTTGTGAATACCGTCGGCAACCTTTGTCGAATAAACGGGTTTGCCGTCAAAACGAGCGGTCTCAACGCTCTTGTCGGCAGCAATGATGATACCGTCGCAGTTAGCGATTTCCTCGGCGGTCAGAACGTTCTTAGCGCCGCCGGAGCCGTTGGTCTCAACCTTGATCGTAATGCCCATCTGTTCGCCTGCCTTGGCAAGAGCCTCAGCAGCCATGTAGGTGTGAGCGATACCGGTCGGGCAAGCGGTTACAGCCAGTACGCGGTAGCCTGATTTTGCGGCAGCCGCGGGAGCCTTAGCCTCGTCGGGGAACTGCTTGGTTTCCTGATCGTCGATGATTTTCAGGAATTCGTCGGGAGTTTTTGCAGCCTTGAGTTTAGCGGTGAAATCCTCGTGCATGAGCATCTGCATCAGTCTTGCGAGAACCTCGAGGTGAACGTCGCCGTCGGTTGTCGCCGCGATCATGAAAATGAGCTTGCAGGGCTGTCCGTCGGGCGAGTCGTAGTCAACGCCGCCGGGAACGGTGATTGCGGTCAGAGCGGGAGCCTTGACTGCTTCGCTCTTCGCGTGGGGAATAGCAACCTCCATGCCGATAGCGGTCGTACCCATTCCTTCACGGGCGATGATGCCTTCCTTGTAGGCTGCGGTGTCCTTCAGGTTGCCGCACTTCTCATGCAGGCCGACCAACAGGTCGATTGCTTCACTCTTGGAACTTGGCGAAGCTCCCAAAGCGATGCCTTGTTTTTTCAGCAAATCGGTAATACGCATTATTTTTCCTCCTTATAATATATTATCCAATAAGCTGTAATACTACAGCTTATTGTTCCTTGTAAACCTCGTCGAACTTGATAAGAAGTTCTTCGATTTTTTCCTTCGTCGCCAGTCCCGGCAGGAACGCTGTCGCGTTGCCGCAGACGCTTCCGAGCTTAAGTGCGAAGTCGTAGTCATTTTCCTTTTCGTATCCGGCAACAAATCCGGCTACCATCGAGTCGCCCGAGCCTACGGTATTGATTACCTTCTCCTTGAGAACGCCTGCCTTATGCTTCTTGCCGAATTCATCGATCAGCATAGCGCCTTCGCCGCCGAGAGAGATAAGCACGTTCTGAGCGCCCATCTTCTGTAACTCCTTGGCATATTTCTCAATGTCGTCCTCGGTCTTTACCTCTACATCAAAGATTTCCGAGAGCTCCTGGCGGTTCGGCTTTATCAGGAAGGGTTTGTATTTAAGTGAATTGACGAGCAGCTTCTTTGTCGCGTCAACCACTATTCTCACCTTCTTGTGCTTGATTCTCTCGAGCATTCTTTCGTAAATGTCGTCGGGCATTGTTTTCGGAACGCTGCCCGCGATAACCAAGGTATCGTCGCTTGCGATGCGGTCGATTTTCTGGAGAAGTCTCTCGAGCTCTCTGTCGTCAATGTGCGGACCCTGACAGTTGATCTCGGTTTCCTCGCCTGCCTTGATTTTTACGTTGATGCGCGAGATGCCGTGCTTCAGTTTGATGAAATCAGTGATTATCCTGTCGTGACGGATACCCTTTTCGATTGCCTCGCCTGTGAAGCCTGCAACAAAGCCGTAGGCGGTGCTGTCGAGGTCGAGCTCCGCGAGCACGCAGGAAACGTTGATTCCCTTGCCGCCGAAGTAGTACTCCTCGCTGGTGGTGCGGTTTGTGATACCGTTTACCAGCTTGTCAAGCCGTACAATGTAGTCAATTGACGGATTGAGAGTAACGGTATAGATCACTTCATTACCTCCTTTATTATTGTTTCGTTTGAAAATCTATTGTCGGGGACGTGATCCGTGATGATGCAGCACTGCTTGAGCTGTGCAAACGACACGGAAAACACTCTCCGGAATTTCGTTCTGTCCGCGAGGATAAACGCCATATAGCTGGTATTTATCGCCGCTTCCTTAATGCGCGCTTCCTCCAGATCCGGGGTGGTATAGCCTGCTGAGAGGTCAATGCCGTTTGTTCCCATAAACGCCTTTGAAAAATTCAGACCTTTCAGCGAGAGTATGCTCTCTGCGCCGACTACCGCTTCCGTCAGCGGCTTTATCTTGCCGCCGAGCATGTATGTGCTCAGACCCTTCTGGATCATTTTGCGCGCGTGGGTTATGCCGTTTGTGACATATGTAGCCTTGTCGTTTTCTATAAAATCAATAAGACGCGAGGTTGTGGTTCCTGCGTCGATATATACAAAGTCGGTGTTGTTGATAAGTCCGGCGCAGTATTTCGCGATTTCGGTTTTTTCGTCATACATTAAATGCTCGCGGGTGTGTACGTTATCCTCATACATGCCGCCGGACTGGGTGATCGAGGTTGCTCCGCCGAAAACCTTCTTGATTTTTCCGAGCTCGTCGAGAGCTGTCAGGTCGCGGCGTATTGTGGATTCAGAGGTGTCGAGCATAAGTGCCAGCTCAGCTACGGTAACGGCGTTTTTGTCGTTAATGATGCTCAAAATTGACTGATATCTTTCCTGAGTAAGCAAAACTAATCACCTCTTGATACTATTATAGCACTTAAATTATCAAAGTCAAGCAAAATTATTCAAAAATAATCAAAAACTTTTCAATTCATGAATCTTTATTATTCAAATTGCGAATTTACAAATTTCCTATAATTTTATATAATATGTATACAGCAAAAGAGCAGGCTGAATATCGCGAAAGGGGGATAATAAGTTATGACAGAGAAAATCAAGGTCGTGATTACCGATATCCAAAAGACAGTGAAGGTGCCCAAGGGACTTCGAATGCTTATCCGCAGATGTTGTCTTGCTACGCTCCGGCTCCAGGGCTTCAGCGGTTCCACGGAAATCGATGTGATCTTTACAGACAATGATGAAATCAGGAAAATCAACGAAAAATTCTTCGGCGGCAGCAGCGTTGCGAGCATGCTTTATAAGCCGATGAACGACGACGGCGTATTGGGTGCCGTTTATGTTTCGCTTGAACGCGCAGGCGAACTCGCGCAGACTTATTTCAGTTCCCTTCAAAGGGAAGCGGTGTATTTGACGGTGCTCGGGGTACTCGGCATTCTGGGATGCGATCCCGAGGACGAAGGAAGCAGGGAACGCGAGGAAATGATTATGTACGAACTGGGTTTCCCGATGTCCACATCCTACATTCTCAGTAAATAATCAATCAAAAACAGCACGCCCTTTTTTGAGGACGTGCTGATCTTTTTTTGTATACTATATTTAATGTATTATGGCAGCAAGTGACCTGCGGAGGTGTAGAGTCTGTACCACTCATCGCGGGTGAGGGTAATGTCGGCTGCCGCAGCCGCCTCCTTAATGCGGTCGAAATTCATCGTTCCTGCGATAGTCTGGATTTTTGCCGGATGACGCAAAATCCACGCCGCCGCAATCGCGGTCTTTGTGGTGTTGTACTTCGCGCTGATTTCTCCGAGCGCCCAGTTGAGGTCGGGGTAAGTTTCATTGCTGTCGACAAACGAGCCGTTTTTACCCCTGAACGGAGCCCACGCCTGAACCGTGATCCCGTGCAGACGGCAGTAATCCAGCAGGTCGCCGTTTCTGTCAGCGCCGCCCTCGGTAATCATGTTCGCCTCAATACCTGTCGAAACAAGGCTTGAGTAGGGAATACTGAAACGCATCTGGTTGCATTGTATCTCCTGTTTTACACATGTCTTAAGCAGTTCAATCTGAGATGGACGGTGGTTTGATACACCGAAGTACCTCACCTTGCCCTTGCTTTCGAGCTCGTCAAAAGCCTTTGCAACTTCTTCGGGTTCGCAGAGGGCGTCGGGACGGTGCAGAAGAAGGATATCAAGGTAATCCGTGCCGAGTCTTTCGAGTATACCGTCAACCGATTTAATGATGTGTTCATACGAGAAATCATACATCACACCGCGGATGATTCCGCACTTTGACTGGATAATCATTTTTTCTCTCGGAACGGAGACGCTTTTCAGAGCCTCGCCGAAAAGAGATTCACACAAGCCGTCGGAGTAAACATCGGCATGGTCGAAGAAATTAATGCCTAAATCGCAGCAACGCTCAATATAATATGGTATGGCGCTTTTCTCAAGATTGTTCATTCTCATGCAGCCCAGTCCTATAACGGGCACCATGAGATCGGAGTTGCCGAATTTAACGGTTTTCATACGAATACCTCCTGATTATTCATAATATAATTATATATGTCAAGATATCGCAAGTCAATCAAATATTACAAAAAGGCAAGAGTTAGCACCTGCTAATTTATTTCTGAAATTAGCTTGACAAAATATTGACGTTCATATATAATTAAATACAAGCAGAGAAATCTGCTGATTTTTGCAGAAATAGGTTAGGTTAGACTAACTTAATTATCTTAATGATATGCAAGGGGAATTGCTTATGAATACACTTAAACACGTAAGGATAGGACAGACCGTCAAGGTCAAAAAGCTCAACGGCGAGGGTCCGGTCAGGCGCAGAATCATGGATATGGGCATCACAAAGGGCGTTGAGATCACAGTGCGCAAGGTTGCTCCCTTAGGCGACCCGATGGAAGTTACGGTCAGAGGTTACGAGCTCACGCTCCGCAAGGCTGATGCGGATATGATCGAGGTAGAATAAGGCGCTTCTGCGCAAACGAAAGGATAATATAAATGGAAATCAAAATTGCCCTTGCGGGCAATCCGAACTGCGGCAAAACGACGCTGTTCAACGCTCTGACGGGCTCCAATCAGTTTGTCGGTAACTGGCCGGGCGTAACCGTGGAGAAAAAGGAGGGCAAGCTCAAGAAGCACTCCGACGTGATTATCACCGACCTCCCGGGTATTTATTCGCTCTCGCCTTATACTCTCGAGGAAGTAGTGGCGCGTAAATACCTTGTCAATGAGAGACCCGACGCAATTCTGAATATCGTCGACGGCACAAATATCGAGCGCAACCTCTATCTGACAACTCAGCTCACCGAGCTCGGTATACCCGTAGTCGTTGCGATAAATATGATGGACGTCGTTGAGAAAAACGGAGACAAAATCGATTTTGCCGAGCTTTCAAAGGCGCTCGGCTGCCGTGTTGTTGAGATTTCGGCGCTGAAGGGAACAGGTATTTCAGAGGCAGCCGAGGTAGCTATTGAAGCGGCTAAAAACGACAAGACCGTTCCTCAGCACGCGTTCAGCGGCGCTGTCGAACATGCTCTCGCTCATATAGAGGAGGCTGTGGTTCACGACCTCCCCGAAGAGGAGCAGCGCTGGTATGCCGTAAAAATTTTTGAGCGCGACGAAAAGGTGCTCCAAAAGCTCAGCATTCCCGAAGATGTCCTTAAGCATATCGAGAAGGATATCAAGAATGCCGAGAAGGAGCTCGATGACGACGCTGAGAGCATTATCACCAACGAGCGTTATAACTACATAGACACAATAATCAAGCGCTGTTACCGCAGACACAGCAAAGGCGAGCTTACGACCTCGGATAAAATCGACAAGGTTCTGACAAACCGGTATGCGGCTCTGCCGATTTTTGTGCTTGTGATGTTTATTGTGTACTACGTATCCATCAGCACTGTCGGCACAGCTTTCACGAACTGGGTAAACAACGGCGTATTCGGCGAGGGTTGGCATTTTCTCGGCATGGGCGACAAGGAATATACTGAGGATTACGAGGACTACGGAGCTGAGAATTTCTTCAACCGGGAGGAAATCGGCACAATGCTCCGCGAGGCGGAAAAAACCGAGAAGGAAGTGTCCCACGGTCAGACAACAGCCGCACGTACCCTGCGCGTAGACTTCTTTGCAGACCAACCCAGTCTTGAAACCTTCACAGCGCATTACGAGACCTACGGCGCCGCTGTAGTCGCTTTGGGCTACGACCTCGACACTCTTGTCGACCCGATTCTTGAGAATGCACCCGACCCGTCCGAATACGGCGTTTGGATAAAGAGTGTTCCGACTCTGGCAGAAGAAGGTCTTGACGCGATAAACTGCGCGGACTGGCTCAAGGGCTTGATTATCAACGGCATTATCGGAGGCGTCGGCTCTGTTCTGGGCTTTTTGCCGCAGATGCTTGTGCTCTTTATCTTTCTGGCTTTCCTCGAGAGCTGCGGATATATGTCGCGAATCGCCTTTGTTATGGACAGACTTTTCCGCAAGTTCGGTCTTTCCGGCAAGTCCTTTATCCCGATGCTTATCGGCACGGGCTGCGGCGTTCCCGGAATAATGGCGTCACGCACAATCGAAAACGAGCGCGACCGCCGCATGACTATCATGACAACGACCTTTATTCCGTGCGGAGCGAAGCTTCCCGTTATATCGATGATTACCACGGCGCTGTTCGGCGGCGCGTGGTGGGTTGCGCCGAGCGCGTATTTCATGGGAATGGCAGCGATCATCACCTCGGGCATCATGCTCAAAAAGACTAAGATGTTCACCGGAAATCCGGCTCCGTTCGTTATGGAGCTTCCGGCGTACCACCTTCCGACGGTGAGCAATATCCTCCGCTCGATGTGGGACAGAGGCTGGTCGTTTATCAAAAAGGCGGGTACGGTTATCCTGCTCGCATCTGTACTTATCTGGGCGGGCTCGCACTTCGGCTGGACAAACGGAGTGTTCGGCTTCAATACTGATATGGCGCTTGCCGACAGCATTCTCGGCAAAATCGGCGACGCGATAAAGTGGATTTTCATTCCTCTCGGTTTTGGAAACAGCACCGCGAGCGTCGCGACGATCATGGGACTTCTCGCGAAGGAGGAAATCGTCGGCGTATTCGGCGTTCTCGACTTTATCAGCCTGACAAAGCTCTCGGCGTATTCCTTCCTGACCTTCAATCTGCTTTGCGCACCCTGTATTGCGGCTATGGGAGCAATCAGGAGAGAGATGAATTCCGCCAAGTGGACGGCGTTTGCTCTCGCTTATCAGTGCGTATTTGCTTACGCGGTCTCGCTTATTATTTATCAAGTTGGTTCGGCGGTATTCGGGAACTTGAATATTCCCGGACTTATCGCGTCGGTTCTTGTTATCGCGCTGATTGTATTCCTGCTTCTCAGGCCGTACAAAGAATCTACATCTCAAGTAAAGAAGCTTTCGTGAGGTAATTATGGAATGGTTAGCCGCTAATTGGGGCACCATAGCTGCCGGTGCAGCAGTCGCGGCGGTTCTTGCCCTGATTATTATCAACATAGTAAAAAAGAAAAAACACGGTCAGTCCGCATGCGGCTGCAGCTGCGCTGATTGTCCGATGAAAGACCATTGTCGTTAAGCTTACAGCCATATCGGTTTTCGGTATGGCTGTAATTATTTGCCAGAAATCATTGACGTTTGCTCTGTATTTGTGTTATCATTGTTATATATAAAACAAGCGGGAGGTGTGTTTATGGTCAAAAAGGCGATCGTTTCCGTTATCTTGACAGTAACAATAATTTGTTCCGCTGTTTTTCCGGCATTTGCTTTGCAAAACTGTAAAATTGACTTCAATAATCCCGGTTTTATACGGGGTATGGACATATCCTCAGTGCTTTCTCTGGAAAAGTCCGGCGTCAGGTTTTATGACGACAGCGGAAAAGAATCAGATCTATTTGAAATTCTCGCATATCACGGGGTAAACTATATCCGCGTCCGCGTCTGGAACGACCCATTCGACGGCAGCGGTAAGGGCTACGGCGGCGGAAACAGCGACGTCAAATCGGCGTCTGAAATAGGCAGACGTGCCGCCAAGTGCGGAATGAAGCTTCTTGTCGATTTCCATTATTCCGATTTCTGGGCTGATCCTAAAAAGCAGCAAGCCCCGAAGAAATGGGAGAATTATTCTTTATCAGAAAAATGCACCGCTCTCTATAACTTCACCCTCAACTCGCTTAACGAGATAAAAGCTGCGGGCGCTGATATCGGAATGGTTCAGATCGGCAACGAAACTACCACCGGCATAGCCGGAGAAAACAGCTTTGAGCCGATGTCCAAGCTTTTCAATTCGGGCAGCAGAGCGGTCAGGGATTTTGACAAAAGCGCCCTTGTCGCGCTTCACTTCACAAATCCCGAGCGTGACGGAATGGTAAAATACCTTGCCGATTCGCTCGATCAATACAATGTCGATTACGACGTGTTCGCGACCTCATACTATCCTTTCTGGCATGGCAGCCTGAGCAATCTAACCTCTGTGCTGTCCTATGTTGCCGATACCTACGGCAAGTATACACTCGTTGCCGAGACCTCATATCCGTATACGCTCGATGATACCGACGGTTTTAAGAACACCGTCGATCACGGCGCGAATTCCACGGGCGAAAACCTTCTGTGGAGCTTCACTCCTCAGGGACAGTCCGACGAGGTCAGGGCTGTGATGAACGCGGTAAACAACGTCGGAGAAAAGGGACTCGGAGTCTTTTACTGGGAAGGCGCGTGGATAACCGTAGGCGATACCACGGGACTCAGCGGCAGCGATTATTCCGCAAGGTATGAAGCAAACAGCAAACTGTGGAAAAAATACGGCTGCGGCTGGGCTTCAAGCTTCTCGGGTTCATACGACCCCGACGACGCGGGCAAATACTACGGCGGCTGCGCTGTAGACAACCAGGCGTTTTTCGATTCCCGAGGAAAAGCGCTTGAATCACTTGATGTTTTTGCTTCTGTCACAGGCAGACTGCTCGGAGATGTTGATAATGACAGCATTATCAACGTAACGGACGTTACTGAGGTTCAGCGGATCTCGGCGTCGATTTCTGTGCCCGGGATATTTGTCAGCCGCGTTTCCGATGTTAACGGCGACGGAATTGTCAATGTCGTCGACGCAACCGAGCTTCAAAAGCATATTGCAGGTTATCCGCCTGTTTATCCGATAAATAATCCAATCTGAGGAGGCTTTATTATGTCAACAATCAAAAACAATATCCCGATTATCCTGATGCTGCTCTTTGAAATTGCCGTCGGAATATTCCTGCTGATCAATCCCGAGATGTTTACAACGATTGTAGTCATCTCGTTCGGCATTTTCCTTGCGGTAGTCGGACTGATTTATCTTATCCGCTATTTCAGAGCGCGTAAAAGGGAAGAGGAGAGCACCTTAACTCTAATATGGTCAATAGTGCTGCTCGCGTTCGGTATCTTTGCCATTTCCGCACATCGCCTGATTATGTCCTTCTTCGCATTTATCGCGATTCTTTACGGAATAATCCTGCTTGTCTCTGGTTTTGTCAAAATCATGGGCTATATCAATTCAAGAAAAGCCAACCTGCCCGTGTCCGCCGTAAGCATTATCAGCGCGATAATCTCTGTTATTCTCGGCGGCGTAATACTTGTAAATCCGTTCGGTACGACTCATGTACTGTTTATGTTTGCCGGCATCGCGATTCTCGTGTCAGCGGCGTTTGACATTGTAACTCTGATTTTCATTGCACGCGCCGGCAGAAAAGCGATCGACGACGGATATGTTGAAGCAACCGTAATAGAAGAATAAGAATTATATAAAATATTAATAAAACAGGGAGTGATTGATATGGTAGAAATAAACAGCAGAAAGGCGGCGATCATCGGCTGCGGATTTGTAGGCTCGGCGTCAGCGTTCGCACTTATGGAAAGCCATTTGTTTTCCGAGATAGTGCTGATTGACGCGGACAAGGACAGAGCTGAAGGCGAGGCGCTCGATATCAGCCACGGTCTTCCGTTCTCAAAGCCGATGCAGATTTACGCGGGAACTTATCAGGACATAAGCGACGCCGCGGTTGTTATCGTTACCGCCGGTGCGGGACAGAAGCCGGGCGAGACCAGACTTGATTTGGTGAAGAAAAACGTCGCGATTTTCAAGTCGATTATCCCGGAGGTCGCCAAATACAACCGCTCGGGCATTCTGCTCATTGTCGCTAATCCCGTCGATATTCTGACCTATGTAGCGAAGCAGCTCAGCGGATATCCGTCAAACCGTGTTTTCGGCTCGGGAACAGTTCTCGACACCGCGAGGTTGAAATATCTTCTCGGCGAGCACCTCGGCGTTGACAGCAGAAGTATCCACGCGTTTATCATCGGAGAGCACGGCGACAGCGAAATTGCCGCGTGGAGCAGCGCGAATGTATCGGGCGTTCCGCTTTTCAAATTCTGCAATATGCGCGGTCATTTTCACGAGGAGGAAACCTCTCGCAGGATAGCCGAGGAGGTAAAAAACAGCGCCTACGAGATTATTAAGCGCAAGAAGGCGACATACTATGGCATCGCGATGTCGGTAAGGCGTATCTGCGAGGCGATAGTCAGGGATGAAAAGTCGATTTTGCCTGTTTCGAGTATTCAGAAATCAGAGAAAATCAACGGCGTCGCGCTCAGTATGCCGGCTATTGTCGGAAAGCACGGCGTAGAGGGACAGGTTCAGATTGAACTCAGCGACGAGGAACAGGCAGCTCTGCAGCGTTCGGCAGATACCCTGAAGGCAGTGCTCAGCGACGTTCTGGACTGAAAATAGTTTTTACAAAAGCGCGGGTCGGGTAAGCTTTTTATCCGGCCTTTGCGCCCGCGAAATAAAATATAGTTTTTTTCAAAAAGCTATTGACAAATAATGCATATTGTGCTAAAATATCAACTGTTGCCGAGAGAAGCAGCGGCAAATGGCAGTCGGGAGTTTAGCTCAGCTGGGAGAGCATCTGCCTTACAAGCAGAGGGTCACAGGTTCGAGCCCTGTAACTCCCACCAAAATGGCCCGGTAGTTCAGTTGGTTAGAACGCTAGCCTG